>JAPKDL010000244.1 GCA_028822585.1 Alphaproteobacteria bacterium
CGCGACACGAACGGCGCCGATGTGGTCGTCATGGGCTGCGCCGGTATGGCGCGCTTCCGGGACCGATTACGCGATGCACTGGATATGCCCGTCGTGGAGCCCAGCCAGGCCGCCGTCACCCAGGCTATCGGCCAGCTACGATGTGACTGAAGCCCTGTATCCAATCATACGAAACGACAGTTTCCGACTGACCTTTAGCGAACAAGAAGGCTACTACATCCGCCGCCGCACCGACGATAGCCGCGTTTCTTGGCGAGTAGGGTAATGCTTGGTGTAGCTCTTGTTTTCACAGCCCTTTCGACGGCGCACTGGTTTTGTGGGGTGCGCCCGTCGCGCATTTCGTCCCGGATTAGCTCTCGCCGTACGCGCCCTGGTTCCCCGCCGCGACGATACTGGCGATCGCCATGGCCTGGGTCGCGGGGTTCTATCTAATTATGTCGGCCCTGAATGTGCGCCGCTATCAGGACACGCGCTAGGAAAATGACAATTTCCTGTGGGGCTATGAACGGGAACAACAGGGTTAACCCGCTGGATTAACCTCCAGATCGCCGCGAATTTCCATGATCGCTTTCATATGATGTTCATGATCCCCCGCGAAGCGCAGTATCACATGGCGCGCCCCGGCGTTGATATAGCCGTTGATCCATTCGGCGGCGCCCCGTGCGGACCCCGCATAACACGCCTGACGGCGGCGCAAAATTTTAGCGGGCGCCCCGTAATATTGTTCCAGATAGGCGTTGATGCGTGCGTCGGCGCTGGCCGCGTCATCGTCAATGCACAGCGTTAGATAAATCGCGGCAGTGACGTCCGACGGGTCGCGTCCTGCGTCAATCGCCGCCGCTTGAACCTGCCCCCAGTGATCGGACCATGTGGCGGCGTCCGGTCCCGTCGGGAACCAGCCATCCATTGTTTTCCCCGCGCGCGCCAAACCGTCCGGGTGGGACCCGCCGCCCCAGATGGGCGGACCGCCAGGCCGATACGGCGTTGGGGCCAGGACGCCCTGTTCAACCGGCCACCGGCCGTCCCAATTCACCGGTTCCCCGGACCACAGCGCACGGCACAGGCGCAGACCTTCCATCATGCGGCCGACGCGTTTTTCAAACGTCACACCGGCGGCGGCGAATTCGGCGCGGATATTGGGCACGTCTCCGGCGATGCCGACGCCCAGAATCAACCGACCTTCGCTGATCTGGTCCACGGTGGCCGCCTGATGGGCGAGCAGGACCGGATTGCGCAACGCAGGCAACAACACAGCCGTGCCCAACTCAACCCGCCCGACGCGGCCCGCGAGGCCCGCCAGCAAGGTGAGCGGTTCATGACGCGGGCGCGCCAGAAGCGAATCGCCAACCCAGACCGAATCAAACCCCATGCCTTCCGCCTGTTCGGCCAGGGTCAACATCGGCGCAACTTCGTGTTCGCCTTCCATGATGCGTTCACGAGTCGGCAGTAAGTAGCCCAGTTTTATGGTCATTAACGTTCCTCCACCTGTGCCCGTACTCAAACCAGCGTTATATCCACCATCAACTCCCCCGCCATTTCCTCCAAGGCGTCCCGCAACACCGACTCATCCAATCTAGCAGGTCCCCGCACGCGCGCACGCGCCCGGAACAGTACGCCGGCGCCCACGGGCGCGTCTTCAATGTTCGTCGTCATATCCTCGACGCTAACCCCATGCCTCGCGAGACACAGCGAAATATCTCGCACGATGCCCGGTTGATCCGCGCCGATTAGATCAAGTTGCATTACCAGACCCGCGGGTTGTGGTTCGCTAGGCGCATCCTGCGAGGCTTCAACGACCAAATGAAATCCGTCCTCGTCCAGCGCCAGCAACGCGTCGCGCAAGGTGTCCGCTTGATCCACGGCGATTCCAACCCGCGCGATACCCGCGAAGGAATCCGCCAGTTGTGCCATGCGGCTTTCCAGCCAATTGCCACCCTGTTCCGCGACCGTGCGAGACAGACGTTCGACCAACCCTGGCCGGTCTTTGGCGATAAAGGTCAAAACAAGCGTTTGCACATTAACCATCCTGTACGTCGGGAAACTCAATATTGCGAGGCGTAACAATATCAAGCGGAGAGCGCGTCCGCCAGTGTCACTCAATTTTCTGGAATAGGCGCTCGGGATC
>JAPKDL010000100.1 GCA_028822585.1 Alphaproteobacteria bacterium
GGTATTGAAAAAGCGAAGGGTATGCCTATTGGCGCGGTTAACGTACCTGAGCCGCATTATAAATGCGGCGAATTGAATAATTATAAACCGGGGAAGGTTTAACTATGGATTGTAGAATGGACGGCCGCACGGCCATCGTTACGGGCAGTAGCATGGGACTTGGCTTGGCCATGGCGAAGGAATTTGCAAAATCTGGTGCCAATGTCGCCTTGGTTGCGCGTCGCGCCGATGTGCTGGCGGACGCAAAGGCCGATATTCAAGCGGTTTCATCGACAAAAATTGGCGCTTATGTATGCGATGTGAGCGACGCCAATGCGATCGCAACCATGTGCCAATCAGTCGTATCGGATTTGGGCCCCGTGGATGTGTTGGTGAATAACGCCGGATCGTCGCATCGCGGCACCTTTATGGACATCTCGGATGAGGAATGGCGGGTGGATTTGGAATTGAAGCTGTTCGGCGCTATCCGGCTGACGCGTCAGGTGTTCCCGGGCATGATCGAACGGCGTTGGGGCCGGATCATTAATATTTTGAACACTGGTGCCAAAGCGCCGCCGCCCACTGGGGCGCCGACGGTGGTGTCGCGTGCGGCGGGCATGGCGTTGACGAAAATTCTGGCGGGCGAGGGCGCACCGCATAATGTGTTGGTGAACGCGATGCTGGTCGGTAAAATTATCAGCGATCAAATCGCGCGACGTCACGCCAGTCTGGAAACCAATCAAAGTCTGGAAGACTATATCGCTGAATCGGGGAAAATTGTGCCCATGGGGCGGATGGGTACGGCGGCAGAATTCGCCAATATGGCGTGTTTTCTTGCATCGGATGCGGGATCGTATATTACCGGCACAGCAATCAACGTGGATGGTGGCTTCAGTCCTGTCGTGTGACGCTGTAGAACGAAGTTAAGGGGGGGCTTATAATGGAATGCAGAATGGATGGCCGAACGGCCATTGTGACCGGCGGCAGTTTGGGCTTGGGCCGGGCGATGGGGTTGGAATTCGCGAAGTCGGGTGCCAATGTCGCTCTGGTCGCGCGGGGGCAAGAGGCGCTGGACGAAGCGAAAGCCGAAATTGAATCTGCCGCATCGACCAAAATTGGAGCGTATTCCTGCGATATGTGCGATCCTGACGCGATTAAATCGATGTATGCATCTGTCGAATCTGATTTGGGACCGGTTGACGTTGTGGTGAACAATGCGGGCACGTCCCGGCGTGGGGCTTTCATGGAAATCAGCGACGAGGTTTGGCGCGAAGACATTGAGCTTAAACTATTCGGTGCCATTCGCCTGATCCGCTTGGCGTTTCCAGGCATGCAAGAACGGCGCTGGGGTCGGATCATCAATGTCCTGAACGTTGGTGCAAAGGCACCGTCGGCAGGCGGTGCCCCCACAGCAGTATCGCGCGCAGCGGGCATGTCTTTGACCAAAATTTTGGCAGGTGAGGGCGCGCCGCACAATATTTTGGTTAACGCGATGCTGGTAGGCTTGATTAAAAGCGACCAGCATTACCAACGGCACTTGAAAAGTGGATCCAATCAGACCTTGGAGGAATTCTACGAAGAAATGGGCAAGGCCGTGCCTATGGGCCGCGTGGGCAAGGCGGAAGAATTCGCCAACATGGCGTGTTTTCTGGCGTCGGATGCTGGGTCCTATATTACGGGTACAGCGATCAATGTTGACGGTAATCGTTCGCCGGTAGTCTAAGTAAGACGGAATTCGAGATCCTATTATGACACGATTAATTTTAAGGATGCGGCAGCTATAATGAGCAAACCAAAATGGCACGATGAGATGCGTGTAATTGTTGAAGGGGCGGGTGGGTTATCCCCAAAGGCGTCGGAGTTCTGGTTCCTTCGTCACGGGGAAACCGAACATAACAAACAACGCATCGTTCAAACTCAACATGGTGTCACGCTAAATGATACCGGACGCAGTCAAGCGCGGGATGCGGCGGCGGTTTTAGCTGGTGAGTCTTTTGTGGAAATCTATGCGAGTGATCTGGAACGAACGTGGGAAACCGCGACGATCGTGAACGACGTTTGCCAGAAACCGATCCACAAAGCATCCCAGTTATGGGAACGTAATTGGGGCGATATGGCGGGGCAATCGAATGTGGATTTGAATTGGTCCAGCAATCCTGACAATGGCGAAACATTGAGCGAATTCACGTTGCGCACGTTGGGGGGATTTCGTGATGTTCTCGTCAACGACAAAGTATTGATTGTCGCTCATGGCGGGAATTATGCGGTATTGTTGGCGGCGTTTGGTATGACGTTCACGGGGTCAAGTGCCGTGAAAAATGCCGAGCCCATAAAACTGGTCCGCGATCCTGATGGCCCGCGCGGTTGGGCGGCGGTTCGTCTCACTTAAAGGCTATCTACAAATCGATTCGGTCTTTGAGGCTTCCTAGCAGATAGAGGCGGTTGACATGCCCCATTTTGCGGCGCGGTCGGGCGTCGTGTTTGCCATAAAGGTGCATATGCGCGGAGTCATCTGCCACAAACGATTCCCAATCCGCGACGTCCTGACCGATTAGGTTTGTCATGATGGCGTCGGAATGGCGCGTTGTAGAGCCAAGCGGCAATCCGAGGATGGCGCGGACGAATTGGTCGAATTGACTGGTGGCGCAGGCGTCCATGGTCCAGTGACCGGAATTGTGGGGGCGCGGCGCAATTTCATTTACTAGAATTTCATCGTCCTGCGTCACGAACATCTCCACCGCTAACAAGCCGACAATTTCCAAGGCGTTGGCGATGCGCCACGCGATAGTTTCCGCACGATCCACACATGCCGCCGATATCCGCGCCGGCGCGATGGTCCGAGACAGAATGTGATGCTGATGCTGGTTTTCGACGGGCGTATAGCAATCCGATGATCCATCGGCGCTGCGTGCGACGACGACAGATATTTCAAGTTTAAAATCAACCCACTGTTCCAACACACCGCGTGCGGCACCCATTTCGGCGTAGGCTGTGGCTGGGTCGACATTGTCATCGATGAACACCTGGCCTTTGCCATCATACCCCAAACGCGCGGTCTTTAGGACAGCGGGGCGGCCAAGGTTGGACAATCCCTGTTCCAGATCATCGACGCACTCAATGATACGATACGGTGAGATCGGCACATCAATATCTTCGAGAAATGCCTTTTCATCGCTGCGATCTTGCGCTGCTGATAAAGCGTTGGCCCCGGGCCGGACCGAAACAAACTTTTCGATGAATCGAATGCTTTCGATGGGGATGTTTTCAAATTCAAACGTGGCGACGTCGATGGATTTGGCGAAGGCTTCAAGCGCTTCCAAATTGGTGTAGTCGGCGGCGGTGACAGCCGCCGCGACCTGCCCGGCAGAACTGCCCGCATCGGGTGAAAAAATATGACAGCGATATCCAAGTTGCGCCGCAGCAAGCGCGGTCATGCGGCCGAGCTGTCCACCTCCGAGAATGCCAATTGTGCCGCCAGGAGCGATGGGTTTTGTCAATTCCGTCATTTCCTGGCGTTAATCCTCACTCGGGGCGTCGGTTGGGGCTTCGGCGATAGCGTCGGTTTGACGCGTGCGCCACGCGTCTAGCGCGTCGCGCACAGTGTCATCGTTTAACGCAATGATGGCAGCGGCCATAAGCGCAGCGTTTATTGCGCCTGCACGGCCAATCGCGACAGTTCCCACGGGAACGCCTGCGGGCATCTGTACAATCGACAACAGACTGTCGAGGCCGCTGAGCGCTTTGCTTTCTACCGGAACCCCAAACACGGGCAGCGGCGTCATGGCGGCGGTCATGCCGGGCAAATGCGCGGCCCCGCCGGCGCCAGCGATGATGACGTTCAATCCACGGTCCCGCGCACCTTCTGCATAGGCAACTAGACGCTTTGGCGTACGATGCGCGGATACGATGCGAGTTTCATGGGGAATGCCCAGCGTCGCCAGGGTTTCGGCGGCATAGCGCATGGTTTCCCAATCGGACTGACTGCCCATGATAATGCCAACACGAGGTTGATCTGTCATTTCGATCCTATTACCTGATAAGCTTTTCTGTGTATGATCAGCGGCCACGGAAAACGCGCAGTATAGGAATCAACTTGTGGCGCGCAAGCGCCGTTTTATATATTATTGTAACCTATAAACGCGAAATGTGGAGTGTTACACATTGAAAATAGAAGAACTGCGGCCCATTGCCACCGTTGACCCAAGACTTGGCAGTCACGCCGTTGCGCCGGGAAATCGACCCGACGACCCGACCAAACACGGACAAGAGGAATTCAAAGGGGCGACGGATAAAAATCTAAGGACATCTATTCATTGAAAGGCATTTACGATGTCGAGATCATGCAGGATATGCGGCGCGCCTTCGTTGATTTACTCGAAGAAGTCACGCATTTATGCGAGGCGCTGCAACGTGCTGAAAAATTGGTCGAATCTTTAATCGAACTGGCGGACCGGGATTCGGTATCGAATTTATTGAAACGCCGGGCCTTCCTGCGGAAATCATCACATGCTTTGACCCTTATTACCCCTGATCAAAGTTATGGCTTGTTGGCCATTTTGCATATCGACGATATGTAATCGATCCATAAATCATACGGTATGGCGGTGGACGACGTTGTTATCGAACATGTCGGCGCGGTTTTGGAAGGCTATCTTGCACCTGGAGATGTTACGGGGCGAATCAAAGGGGTGGCGTTCGGCTTGATCTTGATTGGGCGCTGCTTCAGCCTCGCCAGGCGCGAAGTCAAAAGTTTAACAACGGCGTTGCAGGCGCATCTTTTGGTATGGCGATCCATTGAAAACCCAATTTCTATCACCGGCGGATTACATCCACTGACGCCCGGCGAGGATGCGGGAGAAGCGTTGGCCGTGACGGATCTAGAATTACAGGATGCTGAAAGAAAGCGGGATCTTCGCGCTTAAGCTATAATGTCGGGTTCCAGATAATCCACCAGATAGGAAATTTGGTCTTTTAACCCTAATTTTCGTTTTTTGAGACGCTGTAGCTGCAGTTGATCGTAAATCGGTGTTTCGGTCAGACGCGCGATGACTTCGTCCAGATCCCGGTGCTCTAGGCGTAGTTCTTCGAGTTTTAGGGTTAGGCTTTCCGCTTCATTCATCGTGGCGTCGATCCTGACTTTTCCTTCTGGAATCATTTATACAAATCCCGGTGCCTTTACGGCATCGTTTAGCCGCTGCAAAGTGCAATGAACACGGTACAGGTAAATTATGACGAAAAGCAAACGGATTGGAATTTTAATCAGCGGTGGGGATTGCGCCGGGCTGAATGCGGCTGTTCGCGCCGCAGTGCATCGTGCGGCGCTTCTGGGGTGGACGGTCATTGGCGTGGAAGAAGGCGTCCGAGGATTGATGGCTGAACCGACAAAGACCCTTAAATTAACCCCAGAAATGTTCGATGGCAGCGTCGTGCGGCGACGCGAAACATTTTTGCCGACCACGAACACCGGCGACCCTTTTGCATTTCCTGATCAATATGGGGACGTCTTAGACCGTTCCGATGATGTGATTCGCGGCTATCACGCGTTGAAGCTCGACGCTTTAATCGGGGTTGGCGGCGATGGGAGCCAGGCAACTTTGTATAAACTAGCGCAAAAAGGCGGGATGAACCTCGTTTGTATCCCCAAAACGATTGATAACGATATTGGATTGACGGAAGTCTCGATTGGCTACGACACTGCTGTTCAAGTGGCTACCGAGGCTCTAGATAATTTGCAACCTACAGCGGCCAGCCATAACCGCATCATGATTCTGGAGGTTATGGGTCGAGATGCGGGACACATTGCGATGGTCGCTGGGATTGCAGGTGGCGCTGATGTCATCCTGATCCCTGAAATCCCCTATCGGATTGAACATGTTGTGCGGAAAATTGAGACGCTGAAAGAGTCCGGTCGCGGGTTCGCATTAATCGTTGTCGCCGAATCCGCGCCAAACGAAAGCGGAAACAAGGTTGTGCAAAAATATGCGGGGGGCGCGTCCCGCTATGGTGGAATATCGCATTTATTAGGCGACCGTTTGGCCGAAATTACTAAGTCAGAGATTCGCGTCACTGTCTTGGGTCATGTTCAGCGCGGCGCCGCCCCCGATGCGCGAGACCGTTTGATGGCGTCTGTGTTTGGCGTTCACGCCGTTGATTTGATTGCGGCAGAAAAATTCAACAGGATGGTCGCTTGGCGCAACCGAAATGTCGTGGATGTGGCCCTGGAAGATGTCATAAAAGCGCCAGCGTTGGTTGATCCGGGCGGACCGATTGTCCATACGGCGCGTGGCTTGGGTATTTGTCTTGGGGATGCATAGGCACCCGGTTCCGAGGAAGGGCAGGCAGGATGATCGACAATCCATTCTGGGGTTTTTCCTTAGCCCTATATGCGAAGGAGGGCGTCGCTGACGCGTGCCTCCTTCTTCAGGACAAGCTTGGTTACGACGTTAATTTATTGCTGTTGGCGTGTTGGACTGGGCGCTGCCGAGGCATCGCCATTACCGAATCCGATTGGCGAGGTTTGATCAAGTCAACAAGACTTTGGCGTGAAGAGATTGTCGGACCGTTGCGTCAAGTGCGTCGTACTTTAAAGTCAGCTCGATGGAATGCAGATTGGGGGTATTGTGACCACCTGCAACGTAAGGTGCTGGACATTGAGCTTGAGTGTGAGCGGGCCGAACAGGATTTTCTTTTATCACGGTTAGCAACAAACTTTGAAACTGGCGATGCGTCTGGGAATGTCGATACTTTCGCCACTGCGATGGGCGTTGATCTCGACGCTTCGGATTGGTCAAGTTTGGACTGTATTTTGTCCGCTGCTGCGGATTTTGCTTCTTGAATTTCTGGAGTTTAAATCACGGTTCATACTGACAGTATATGGTTTTAGGCGTGTCATACTTGTGCCGGAATTGACCCTAAAAGTGTCGTGGAGCGTTAACAATTGATTCATTGGGGGGACCCTATGAGTCAAGAGGGCGTAACCGAAATGGACCCATCAAACATGTCGATGCAAGAGTTTAGAGTGTCATCACTACAAGGAAAGCACGATTCGTTGGAACTGGATCTTATAGACGAGAATAGACGTTAGATGCTGGATGTTGTCGCCATAAAATCGATGAAACCAAAAAATCTTAATAATTAAGATTAAATATAGATAACAAGTAGATATTTTAAAACAATAAAAATTAAACTTTTTTAATCTCATGGCGGGCTTTGACATCGGGGCGGGACCTTTGTAGTACTCACCATCAAAATAAACAGACAAAATCGGTCAGGTGCCTCAGCGTTTGGGAATCCGCGTTTCGGCGCGGACCGGCGGTTGCGCCACCGCGATTCTGGAGGGTTTCCATGTTAAGTGTTGATGAAGCGATGACGTCGCGGCGTTCTGTCCGGTCCTATTTACCGGACGCCGTGTCCCGAGAAACTGTTGCGCATATTCTAAATGTCGCGAAACGTTCGCCCAGCGGTACCAATATGCAGCCCTGGAAGGTGCATGTCTTGATGGACGTGGCCAAGGAACGAATGACCAACGCCGTGTTAAAGGAATTCTATGGACCCTCCCGACCGCATGAACATGAACGTGAACCATTCTACCTCGAAAAAATGCGGGAACCCTATCTTGGACGACGCCGTAAAGTCGGTTGGGATATGTATGGTTTGGTCGGTATTGAAAAAGGTGAAAAAGAAAAGATGAAGGCTCAGGCTGCGGAAAATTTTCGATTTTTCGGCGCACCGGTCGGCTTGATTTTTACCGTCGATGAAGATTTCGGATTTGGTAGCTGGCTTGATATCGGCATGTTTTTGGAAAACGTAATGTTGGCCGCGCGAGGGCAGGGTCTCGACACCTGTGCGCAAGCCGCGTTTGGCAGCTATTACGAAGTCGTTCGGACAGTCCTGGGCCTGGACCAGACCCAAACTGTTGTGTGCGGCATGTCGTTGGGCAAGGAAGACTCCTCGGCCCCGATTAGCAAACTCATTACCGACCGGGAAGATTTGGACGTCTTCGTTAATTTTCTCGACGAATAGAGCTTAAAATTCAGAGGCATAATCCCGAAGGGTGAACTTTGCCCCTTGCCTGCGGATATTTTTGCATTTTTTAATACGACAAAGATGCTGGGAAATACGCCCAGTTTAATTTCTACATCTCATCTAAATTCGTGTCGAAAAACCCCTTGTTAGCCCTAGCTTACATGGGCGGAAGTGATAATCAAATATTTCACATGTTGTGAATGTGAAAGATATGATAATTACACAGTGTCAGTGCGACGAGGCGTTATAAATTTTAGACGTTAGGCAGCCAAGGGAAGGGAGATGGGAGCGATGGGGCGTTTCGACGAAGTGTATAAAAGGTCCATGGAGGACCCGGATGGATTCTGGGCTGAGGCGGCGGAAGATATCGCCTGGTACAAGAAATGGGACAAGGTGCTGGATGATTCCAACCCGCCTTTCTACAAATGGTTCCCTGGCGCGGAGTGCAACACTTGCTACAATGCCGTCGACCGCCATGTGGAAGATGGACGCGGCGAACAGGCCGCCATCATTTATGACAGCCCGATCACCGGGACTGGACGCACCATCACCTATGCCGAGTTACAAGATGAAACTGCCCGGTTTGCTGGTGTTTTAAGTGGATTGGGCGTGGCGAAGGGCGACCGTGTCATCATTTATATGCCGATGGTGCCGGAAACAGCCGTCGCAATGCTGGCATGCGCGCGGATTGGTGCAATTCATTCTGTCGTTTTTGGCGGGTTCGCGCCAACAGAACTGGCGACGCGGATTACCGATTCCAAACCCAAAGCTATTGTTACAGCATCCTGTGGCATTGAGCCGTCTCGGATTATTGAATATGGCCCCATTGTCAAAGAAGCGATGGAAATTTCGTCACACGATGTGGGTAGCGTCGTCATGCTGCAACGCGAGCAATGTCGCTCAGACCTTTCGGGCCCCAAGATTCACGACTGGACCGACGCGATGGCGTCTGCAATCCCGGCGGATTGCGTGCCCGTAAAAGCGACCGATCCTCTCTACATCTTGTACACTTCGGGCACGACCGGAGCGCCGAAAGGCGTGGTACGGGATAATGGGGGGCATATGGTCGCCCTGAAATGGTCGATGAAGAACATCTACGACGTTGATCCAGGTGAGGTTTATTGGGCAGCGTCGGATGTCGGTTGGGTCGTCGGGCATTCCTACATTGTCTACGCGCCGCTGTTGCATGGCTGCACGACGGTCCTGTTTGAAGGAAAACCCGTGGGCACGCCCGATGCAGGCGTGTTCTGGCGCGTCATTTCAGACCATAAGGTCTGCACGATGTTCACTGCGCCCACGGCGTTTCGCGCCATCAAGCGGGAAGATCCGGCAGCTAAACTTTTGAAACAATATGATCTGTCGAATTTCCGCACCTTGTTTCTTGCCGGAGAACGCACGGACCCCGATACGCTGCATTGGGCGGAAGATAACTTAAAAGTCCCGGTTATAGATCACTGGTGGCAAACCGAAACCGGTTGGTCTATCGGTGCCAATTGCATAGGCATCGAAAAGCTGCCGGTGAAGCCGGGTTCGCCCACGCGGGCTGTGCCCGGATACGATGTCCAGATACTAGAACCGGATGGTGCCGAAGCGCCGTGCGGTCAAATGGGCGCAATTTGCGTGAAAATGCCACTGCCACCGAGTGGTTTGCCGACGCTATGGAATGCCGATCAACGTTATATCAATTCTTACATGGCGGATTTTCCCGGGTATTACATGACTGGTGACGCAGGATATATGGACGAAGACGGCTATATCTTCGTCATGGCGCGCACGGATGACATCATCAATGTGGCGGGACATAGACTGTCCACTGGTGCCATCGAAGAAGTCCTCGCGGAACACCCGGATGTGGCAGAATGCGCTGTCATTGGCGTCGCGGATCAGTTGAAAGGCCAATTGCCTTTAGGGTTTTTAGTATTGAACCTTGGGGTTGACCAAGAAGTTGGGGATATAGTTGGGGATTCTGTGCGTTTGGTGAGGGATAAAATCGGTGCAGTGGCGGCGTTTCGAACGGCGGTAGTGGTGGACAGATTGCCAAAAACACGGTCGGGAAAAATTCTTCGTGGTACCATGAGCTGTATTGCAGATGGAACAGACTACAAAGCGCCTGCGACGATTGAAGAACCGGTGGTTCTGGATGAAATCGGCGTCGCGCTGCGGACGGTTGGTTACGCGCAGGAGTAGGGCTAGTGATCTCCAAACATCGTTATTGGACTTGATCCGATCATACAGAATAACGGACGGATTAGTGGAGTAGACCTTGTAACAAGGTTCGGCTTTTGCTCCCCTGTCAGGGTTCAATGAAGGGGGAGATATTATGAAAATTATCGGTTTCGAAGCGACCACACTCAACGTGCCCGAAGATGAACCGTTGGCGAATATGCCGGAAGATGTGGGACGCACCCGCCCGGTCGTTATCTTACGCTTACGCAGCGACAATGGATTAGAAGGGCTTGGCGTCACGTTCTATGGCGGCAAGATGACCGGTAGTCTGCGCATCGCGGTAGAGGAACTTGCGGCGCTGACCGTGGGTGAAGACCCGCTGCGGATTGAATCCATCATCATGAAGCTGCGCGCTGCGGCTGATTCCAGTGGGCCGGGCGGTATTTTTACATTGGCGCTGTCGGCCATCGACGTTGCGTTATGGGATATCAAGGGCAAGGCCCTAGAGCAGCCCTTATGGAAGCTTCTCGGTGGGCATCGGGACCGGGTGCCGACTTACGCCTCCGGCGCGCTCCGTCGAGGTCTGAGCGATGATCAGGCGCAACGCGCGGCGCAAATTTTGGTGCAGAAAGGGTTCCGGGAAATGAAGACCCAGATGGCGCTGCCCGGCGACCCGGTTCCCAATGATGAAATCCGCCGGGTCAGCGTCATTCGCGAAGCCATCGGGCCGGACATCAAACTCATGTGCGATATCAACCAACGCTGGCGCCCCGAACAGGCGATTGATATTGGCAGTCGTGTTGAAGATGTTGGCCTGTTCTGGCTTGAAGACGTGACGACAGCCGATGATTTCTCTGGTCTGGCGCGCGTGACGGCGGCGTTGAATACGCCAATCGCCGGAGGTGAATATCTTTGGGGAATCACGCCGTTTCGTCATATGATTGAAGCGCGGTCGGTGGATATTGTCATGGTCGACATCGCGCGGGTCGGGGGGGTGACGCAATGGATGAAGGTCGCGGGCATGGCGGAAGCCTTCAATTTACCGATTGTCAGCC
>JAPKDL010000022.1 GCA_028822585.1 Alphaproteobacteria bacterium
CAACCCTTGCCGGTCAGCAGCGCCCGTGGCGACAGTTCCAACGGGCCAAAGCCACGCCCAAACGCCAAATGCGCGTCGTCGTCGAATTTCTGTCCCCGGACGCGCAACACTAGATGCTCCATCCAGGCCGCGCGCAGAACGGTGAAATCCGCTTCGGTCAGCGCGGCGATGTCGAACCCGGTCACATCAGCGCCCAGTGCCGCCCCGGTTGGAATAACTTCGACTGTTGAATTCCTCAAGTCACGGCTCCTTTAATCTGTATCGTCAAATTCGTCCAACCACGTTATCGGAAATTAAACTCTGCAATGTCTCCTCGAATGCATTCAAGGTTTTGTCGATATCTTCGTCGCTATGCGCGATGGAGGTGACACCGCCCATGTAAGACATCAAATCAACGCCGCGCTGACGTAAGCCGTTGCGCAATCCGTTCACAAGAACCGGGTCCACACCGCGAATTTGTTCCGCGCCGAGCCCCGCCACCGACCCGTCCTCCACGCCGTCGCCGAAATACATGTGGAAGGTCGAGGCCTCGCCATACACGGCGCCGGCGACCTGATGCTGTTCGATGATGCCGCGCAAGCCCGTGCGCAGTTTTTCCGCCGCGGCGTCCGCCAATCGGTTTGGCTCCCCCGTAGCGATCTTGGCCAAGGCCGTGGCACCGCTGGCCGCGACCAGGGCATTGCCGTTGAAGGTGCCCTTATGGGTCACGCCGGGGCGCCGCCCTTTAAATTCAACGCTGGGGTCCAGCAACTCCATGAATTCCACGCGCCCGCCCACCGCGCCGCCGGGCATGCCGCCGGTGACGATTTTCGCCATCGATGTCAGGTCCGGGATAATCCCATCGCGTGCCTGCAACCCGCCGGGACTCCAGCGAAACCCGGTGATAACTTCGTCAAAGATCAACACCGCGTTGTGTTCATCCGCCAGGCGCCGCAAAGACGCCAGCAAACCCGGCGGTAACGGCACGCTGCCATAATTCGCCCCGGACACTTCACAGATGATCGCCCCAATATCACCGTCACGTTTCAATGCGGTTTCCACCCAATTCGCATCCGGCGGCGCCACCACGGTCGCTTCCACCGTGCCCGGCAAAATGCCCAGAGATGAGGGTTTGTCATAGGGTGCCTTCATGCCCAGATCGACGAATTCGTGCCAGCCATGATAATGCCCTTCGAAGCGCAGTACCTTGTTCTTGCCGGAATACGCCCGGGCGATGCGGATCGCCAGCATGGTCGCCTCCGTGCCCGACCCCACAAACCGCACCCGTTCCGCCGAGGGCACCAGTTTCTGGATCAACGCCGACCACTCGACTTCCTTTTCATGGCAATCGGCAAAGAATACTCCGTTCGCCGCCTGCTCGCTCAACGCCGCGACGATGTCCGGATGGGCGTGGCCGAGCAGCATCGACGCGCTGCCCATGGCGTAATCCACATATTCATTGCCGTCCGCATCCCATTTGTGCGCGCCCTTGGCGCGGGCGATAAATTTCGGATACGGCGCGGCGTAGCGCGATTCATGGGATACGCCGCCCGCCATACTGGATCGCGCCTGTTCAAACAGCCGTTCCGACTCGCTTTGTTCAGTCATCGTCTCCCCACTTCAATCCAGACTTTTAAAGAACTTACCGCGCGCCTTACCACCCGCCATCAGGAACGACATGTCCGAGCCGCCAAGTAAAAACTTCATGCCCTTCTCGACAAAGCCAGGCAGCAATTTTTCGTCATACACGCCACCGAGCCCCGGCCAGACGCCCGCGCCCTGCGCCGCCGCAATCACCTTGTCGATGGACGCCACGAAGTCTGCGTTTTGATACTGTCCAGGAATGCCCATGGTCGCCGATAAATCCGACCCGCCAACTAACAGACAATCAACGCCATCCACCGCGGCAATCGCGGCGGCGTTTTCCACCGCCGTTGGCGTTTCAATCATCATGACCAACAGGGTTTCGGCGTTGCCGCCTTCCATTGCTTCATTGGGCGGAACAGCTTCATATTCCAATTGCGGGCCGCCATAGCTCATCGAGCGCGATCCCACAGGGGGGTATTTACAAGCCGCGACAAAAGCTTTGGCCTCTTCCACCGTGTTCACATGCGGAAAAACAACGCCCTGTGCGCCCGCGTCCAGAATGCGCGTCGCACGCGTTATGTCGCCTTCGGGCACCCGGACAATCGCCGTGGCATTGGTCTTCAACGCGGCGGCGCAAACCTGTCCCGCCTCGTCCAAATCCATGGTCGTATGTTCCAGATCGACAAACACCCAATGAAATCCGCACGCCTCAGCAATCTGCGGAATTTCCGCCGACCGCAAGCGGCTGATCCCAAACCCGGCGGCGATTTTTCCGTCCCGCAAACGTTGTTTAACGGCGTTCTTAACAATGGCCATGTGTCCTGCCTTCCAACAGCTGCAAATGAAGGGGACATTGTGCGCGGGGTCGTGGGTTTAATCAAATGTGGATATTAAAAAAATCCCTCAACACCGTCCGACAGTACAATGGCCGCCAATCTGCCTTCGATCCCCTCCACCATTTGTGGGGCTTAGTGCCGCTGATAAAAAGAATATATGCAAATAGTCTGGAGCCGTTTATTTCCAGCATTAACAAGTTGAGTATCAATTCAATTTCTGGGTATCACCACGCTACAACATTCAGGAGCAGCGCACTGGAAAAGATAAGCCCTGTGTGCCACAATGAAGCGTTTTTAACAGAAGGAGGGGCTTACTATGGCGCAGCTCAAAGTCAACGAAACCCAAGATGGGGCGACGACGGAAACAAATGCGTCGGCCTATGTGCCATCCCTCCAAATTACAAAAGGGCAACCGGCGCCCATTGCTGCGAACGGCGGTTTATCCTACATGTCGTTTGATCGGAACGGGGATGCGGGAACAGAATCCGCAACCGAAGCGGCGCTCACGCAGATTGCCGACGGGGTGGGGCAGTCGAGTACCGATATGATCGACAACGCGCCTCCCGGCCCAATTGAGACCGAATGGGGCGTTGGGTTTCGAACATATAATGAGTGCGTCGACTATATCAGGAAGAACAATATCGAAGCTCCGGAAGGCGGCCTGGCGCTACCCTTGGCCTACACCGTCCGCGAACAATCCTCCTATTCCATCGTCTCATCCAACGCGCTCTGGCAGGACCCAGCGCGCAAGGCCGACGCAAAAGCGTTACGTAAGGATGAGCTGGACAACAAACGGCGATCTCTCTTTTTCCCTCATGTGATGCGCGACGCGCGGCGATTGGAGGAATATTATCCAGGTCTTTCACCAAATAGTGCTGAAAGCATGGACCGGCTTGGACTCTCGTTGGCGCATTGTGAATCCAAATGCGAGGACTTCTACGACTCGGCAGAGGTCGAGCGTGTGTTCTATCCGGAAATTGAGAAGCTTCTTTTGGAATTTTTCCCAGGTGCAACGGATGCGCTCGTGTACAATCACGATGTGTTCGACAAAGACTACCAAGGCGACCGCACAGAAGATCAGGACAACAAAAACCCCGGTGTAAACGCCAACTACGCCAACCTCGTACACAACGATTTAAACGACAACAGCGGCCGCGTGCGTTGTCGTGAGCTGCTCACGAAGAACCTGCGGAATTTCGGACGCGAACAAAACTATACAGAGGCCGAGGCCGACGCGAAGATGTCGCAGAGATTCATGTCGATCAATCTCGCCAAGCCGATGGAAACTGTGCAGCAATTTCCCTTCGTGCTTTGTGCTTGGCCGTCTTTCGCGCAACAGCCCTACATCACCAACTATCGGGTCTATGATGACCGCGTCGGTGAAACCACCCGCTTCACCAACCGCCCCGAACATGAATGGTACTGGATTCCTCAGCAAAAACCCACTGAGGTCTCGATGTTAAAATGCTACGATTCCATCACCGACGGCTCCGTCTCGCGTTATTCTTTTCATACGGCCTGCGTCGATCCAACTGTGTCCGAGGACGCGTCTTGCCGAAAGAACGTTGTGGTTCGATCCTACGTCTTTTTCTAAAAGGGCAAGACGTTGTAGTGGGAAGGAATAACCTTATTGCGCGCGCGATGCCGGACATTAACAATTTTTGAGTCCGGCGGGTCGCAGACGAAGATTGTGTCCTATGTCACCTAACGACGACGAGCTGGCCTTGAAGGCGCGATTTATTCGAAACAGGTCGCTCGCCCAGACGCCCGTCCGGCTAGCTATTGAACGCCGGGTTTGCGGCTGCGATTATGGTGGGACGAGTTGGACGACAGCTCACGAAGCGAAACAGGTCGCCGAACTGCTGCAACTTGGCCGAGGTAAACGGCTTCTCGACATTGGTGCCGGGTCCGGATGGCCTGGACTTTACCTTGGTGCCGAGACCGGCTGCGATGTCGTCCTCACCGATATGCCGGAAATCGGTTTACAGATCGCCGCCGCGCGCGCCGAAGCCGACGCGAATTCTGGCGACTGTTGGATTGCGGCGGCGGATGGTGCCGCGCTGCCGTTCGTGAATGGTAGTTTTGACGCCGTGAGTCATTCCGACGTTTTGTGCTGTCTTACATCCAAACAAGGCGTCCTGAACTCATGCCGGCGTGTGACGCGCACGGGCGGCAGGATGGCGTTCACCGTCATCTCAATCTCATTGGGCCTATCCGCCGCCAATCATGAGCGGGCGGATGCAGCGGCACCGCCATTCGCCGGTATCGAGGCCTCTTATCCGAACATGCTTGAACAGGCCAGTTGGAATGTCACCCACCATATAGACCTGACCGCTGATTTTCTTGAATTGACGCGGCTCATGATGTCCGAGGAAGAATCCCACGCCGGTGAACTTCGCGACCTGCACGGCGAAGCTGGTTTCACGGCGCGGTTTACAAAGCATGGGCTGCGAATTCAGGCCTTGGAGGAGGGCTTACTGCGGCGTGAACTGTTCGCCGCGACGGCGGCCTAATCAACCTAGTCAATATCGAAAATTGTGTTGTTTCATCTCAGGCGATGAATGAAGGCTTTATAGCTAGTTTTATACTAACCGCGTTGGATGCCCTCGCCTCTAGACGCGCCGTAAGAGTCGCGATCCTGTCTCTCGAAAAGAAAATGGGTCGTTGACGATCAGCGTAAGCAAGTCTGGCCCACCGCTATAGCCAATGATGAGACACGTGCTCCAGAATTCGGGTGGATAGCGCATTCCGCTGGGCGGACTGCCGGCAATGACCGTCCGCCCCGCATCAATCTGCTTGATCATCGCTAGAGGAGAGAGCGGCACCGATTGATCCTATGCACGGATAGACCGAGTTTCCAGACTCGTCATTTCGGCTGCAATTTTTGGGTAGGTTTCGATCGTCGCCAAAATAATGTCGAGTTGCCCCGCAGATACGCGACACGCTGTGCAATTGTTCCAGCAAGACCCGTCCAATTCGGAAAGAATGCCGCATTGGTAACCGCGCCTCGGATTGATCGTCGGCACGCCGTAATTCCGGAACACCAATTCCCCCACCGCCGCCCAACACCACATGGGCGTTTGCTGGCACACGGGAATAATTTCTAGCTTCGTCACCAACCCGGCGCCTGGGCTAACGACGAAAAGCAGACCCATTAGCAAAGCGACACGAGGTAGGAAAACGTGTTTCATAGCTGGTAAATATACGGGAAGCTTCGGATGATTGGTTCAAACATTTCCGTGATGCGTCAATTTCAAGCATCAAATCCACCTGGATTTTCATCACCGTGTGCCTATAATTCCGCTGAATATCAAAACTAGCGAGACTCCCATGACAAATTTAGCGAAAAATATTAAAATTACTCCAACTGGCGGACCGTTGGGTGCGGAAGTGCGCGGAGTTGATTTTTCGGCACCCGTGGACGATGCAACCGCAACCGCGTTAAACGCCGCGTGGAGCGAACATCTGGTGTTGCTCTTTCGCGATCAGGATATTTCCGATGCCGAACATATCGCCGCGTCGGCGTTATTCGGCGAACCCGCCGTCGCGGCCAGCCGATCATATCATGAAAAATCAGGCGTCCTCCCCGGCAATGACGTTGTCAAGCATCCAGAAATTGCCGTGATTTCCAATCTGGGACCGGACGGCGTCCCGGTTATGGAAAACGACGGGCTGGGCAGCGGCGAAGTCGTTTGGCACAGCGACAATTCCTATATCCCAACGCCGCCCGCAGGCAGTTTCCTGCGCGCCCTGGAAGTTCCGCCCAAAGGCGGATCGACATCCTTCACCAATCAGTACCTAGCCTATGAAACCTTGCCGGACGATGTGAAGGCTCGCATCGCCGGGCTCTACACCAAACAGGATTCGACCCGTAATTCTGCGGGTGTCTTGCGCCCCGGGGTCACCGCACCGGAGACTCTTGCCGATGTGACGGGACCGGATCACCCCTTGGTGCGGCTGCACTCCGTGACCGGGCGCAAGGCCTTGTATCTTGGCCGCCGACGGGTGTTTCCTTCGCAATTCATAATAGGGTGGGACCGCGCCGAAAGTGAGGACCTGTTGGATTTTCTGTGGAATCACGCCACACAGGCGAAATTCGAATGGGGCCATAATGATTGGCGACCCGGCGACATGTTGCTGTGGGACAATCGTTGCGTCATGCACCATCGCGACCCCCATGCGGGCACCCACAGGCGCATCATGCACCGCACTCAGTTGGGACGCGAAAAGCCCATCGCCGCATAAAACAGGATACGATCATGACTGACTTGAACCTCACCGAATTAACCCCCTTCATAGGTGCGGAAGTTCACGATGTGAATTTGGGTGCGCCGATGAGCGACGAAACCTTTACAGCCGTCAAGCGCGCGGTGGCGGAACGCTCGGTGTTGTTGTTTCGCGACCAGGATTTAACGCCGCAAAGCCATATTGACTTCAGCTCCCGATTTGGTGCGTTGGAAAAACACGTGTTACAGGATTTTTGCCTCGACGGGCATCCAGAAATTTTCGTCGTGTCCAACATTATGGAAAACGGCAAACATATCGGCGCGTTTGGCGGGTCGAAGGAATACCACTCCGACCTCGCCTATATTTCCGAACCCAGCAAAGGCTCGGTGTTCCGTTGTCTGGAATGCCCCGACGGCGAAGGCGAAACCGAATTCGTCAGCCTGTTCGCCGCCCATGACGCCCTGCCCGCGGAAAAGCGTGCATGGCTAGCCGAGCAAAGCGCCGTCTACGACTATGTGTGGGATTATTCCCGCCGTCAGACCCAACGTCCGCCACTGTCAGACGAGCAAATCCACAATACGCCACCGGTCACCCATCCTTGCGTGCGAAGCCATCCTGAAACCGGGCGCAAGACGCTGTTCCTGTCCCCCATCTGGATTCGCAATTTTGAAGGCATGAGCGAAGAGGATAGCGCGCCGATCCTGAAAGAGCTTACCGATTTTGCGACCGGCCCAGATTTTTCCTACCGCCATAGCTGGCGCGCCGGCGATGTGTTGATCTGGGATAATCGCTCGACCCTACATAAGGCCTGTCCCTTCGACGAAGAAAATTCCCGCCGTCTCATGCACCGCACAACGATAACAGGCGAGCAAACGGTCCGGTAAAAAGCGCTTCTACTTCCACGCCCACACGGGTTGTTCCAGGTGGTCAACCCGCGCATTGCGGCCAAAGATCACTACTTCGCGGAACTGGTAGATCACGGCGGCGGTCGGTGCGTGAACCTTGGCGTTGGCGATATTCAGTCGGATGAGCGGACGGTCGCTTTCAGGAATGGAGGCGAACTCCGGCGTGTCATCGCGCGCCAATTGCGCCAAGGGCACCACATGAATCCGCGCCACCTCGCCAGGGTCCGCCTTCGGCGTCACCGTCGACCCCGCCCATACAACCACCGGTGTAATGCGATACCCTGACCGGGTCGGGTAATCATCCAGCAGGCCCAGCACCGCTTCTTCGCCAAGTTCAACGCCGACTTCTTCATGCATTTCCCGCAGGGCGGCTTGAACGGACGTTTCCCCCGGCTCCACCCGGCCGCCAGGTAGCGCGAATTGGCCGGAATGCGCGCGTAATTTGCTGGCCCGCCGCGTCAACAAAAACGCAGCCCCGTGGTCGGAATCGACAATGGTCAGTGCCACTGCTGCATGCTTCAAGCCGTCAGGGTCAGCGCGGCGGTCGGGGAATTTGGACACATTTGCGTGCATTTGGCGGCGCAGCATGTCGCCATAAGGATAAGACACAGAGATACCTTTGGTTACGGTCAGGAGCCTCTGGATAGCATAGTCGCCGCCCCGCTGCACGCCTGTGCGCCTGTGCGCCCCAAGTCTAGGGAACGAACGTAATTTAGCCGACCATGCCACTTTGATAATGGCCCGGCACGTTGCAGACTAATTGCAGCAACGCCGCTTCTTTGAACTTCCAAACCAACGCACCGGCTTGGCCCGGCTTCACGGACAATGCCGGGATGCTGTACTCGTTATCGGTCGAGATGACGTCGCGATGGTCCGGTCTACCTTGTGCGGATCACCAGGCACGCCAAGAGGCGTCCCATGCTCGTCCGTGTGAACGCCAGAATCGCCGTCCGTATGCTTACCCGCTGCAAACGCCGCACCATTCAACAAAACGCCACCTAACAATCCAGCGACAATAAACCAGATAATGCTTCTTTTTTCCATCATGATTGCCTGCCGCCTTCCGCCAGCGCCTCGATAAACGCCCAGCGTCGCGCGACCGTATCCGGGGCCGCCATGGCGTGAACGTCGTCGAGCCACTCACTGGGGAATCGCGATTCCAGCTTTCGAAAGATCGCGACCGCCCTATCATCCATATAGTCATCCTGCTCGCCGATTTGAATAAGACACCGATCCACCGGGTGTGTGGCAAGCGACGCCGTCATATCCAGGGGCGCAATATCACCGATCCGCGCAATTTCGGTGGGCCCGGAAAGCGAATCCCTAAACCGTTGAGCCGAAGAGTGATCACCGTGGATGCGGAACGTGCTTAATTCCGGGATGACGCCGATCATCACCAACCCCTGAAAATCTTCCCGGAATTCATCGGGCCGCGCGGCGTGATACGCGAGGATGCTGCCGCCCAAATTCCGGCCAAACCCGAAAACTCTCGCATCCGGCGCCTGCGCCCGAATATCGGCAGCGACGGCGTGAATCTGCATCGACACTGCCTGGTAATACGCCTCGCAATCATCGATGGGATGCCCCTTTGGCGGATCATATTCCACCACATGCGCGAGCACGCCCCGCTCAGCGGCAGCGGCAATGTCAGCCTCAAACGCCAACGCATCTGCCCCCGGCACAAGCACCACATGAATTGACTCGAACCCGCCCATCGTCCGACACTCCCCTACATTCATCAGCGCGGCACAGTTTAAGAGGGGAAAGCATAATGGCAATAACCATCACCAGACTAGACCCATCCTTTGCAGCGGAAGCACGCGGCGTTGATCTGCAAAATCCTATCAGCGCAAGCGACCAAGCCATCCTTCAAGCCGCGTTTGACGAACATGGCGTGTTGTTGTTGCCGGGCCAGGACATCGACGACGACTAGCAGGTCGCCTATTCCAAGGGCTTCGGCGACTTGGAAACCAGCATCCGTTATAACACGGACAGCGAATCAAGCCGCCCAGAGCTTTCCTATATCGACAATGTCGACACCAAGGGAAAATTGCCCCCCCCACGGTCCCAGCCCGGCACGGAACGCTAGCATTTGGACAGTTCCTTTAAACCCGTACCCGCCTACGCCTCCATCCTCACCGCGCGCATCATCCCGCCCACGGGTGGGGAAACAAAATTCGCCGATCTGCGCGGTGCCTGGAACGCCCTGCCCACAGATATGCAGCAACGCGCCGATGGCCTCGTCGTAGAACACGACATCATCAAGTCACGCCAAAAATGCGGCGACCAGAATATCGACGAAGACGAATAACAACGCCTACCGCCGGCACATCAAGCCCTGATTCAACCCCACCCAAAGACTGGCCGCAAGGCGTTGTATATTGGCGCGCACGCCGCCCAAATCGTCAGATGCTCCGCGGGGGAAAGTAACGCCTTCCTGCAGGGGCTATCCGACCACGCAACGCAATCCAAATTCGTCTGTCGCCACACCTGGCGCGCGCATGATCTGGTCATATGGGAATAATACACGGGTCGTACATCGCCGCCGCCCCTAGAATTCCACCACGCAACCCCACGTGTTGATCCGCACCACCGTAGCGGGTGATAGCCCCACAGTGTACGCGACCCCAACAATCGACGGTCCAAAATTCTTTGAAAAATATGTTGCGGCCGGACGGGCTCGAACCGACGATCTCTCGAATGATCCTGTCTCACTTTAATGCCGGCTTCCTATCTCGTACACACCATTAATTTTTTAAACGTGAGAGGGCTTTCCCGCCTAGTGTCGTATCTATGCTTACCGGTCACAGGCCCCTTATCAGAGGCGCCTACCGTGGGGTCAAAGGCCGCGCGTCAGCCGCCGCCTGGTGGTCCATTACCCGCAGAATAGTTGCGTTCATCATATACACGCTCATTGCCGCGGTTATCTCCATGAGACCTCTTTCACCGTAGCGAGCCCGCACGGCGGCAAACGTTTCGTCGCTGACCTGTGGCGATTCCAGAAGCTCCCGTCCAAAGCCAATGATGAGCGCCTCATCTGCAGTGAGATCATCCAACGGAGCGTAGGTGTCGATGGCCTGGAACGCCTCTTCCCGCGCGCCCGCTTGCAGACCAAGCTTGACGTGCGCGCTCCAAATATGGGCACCATCAGCCGCACGCGCCGCCGTGCAGATCGCCAGTTCCGTTTCCGCATCGGTCAACGACGTGTGATAGCGCAAATGTTCAACCAAATCTGACAACAGCCCACCAGCCTGTCCGGCATATGTCAGATAACTGCTCGGCGGGGGCATACTCTTGCGGGTCTGCTGGATGTGGCGCACGGCGGCACGCGTCTCTTCCCCGAACGGTTCGGTATCAGATGGAATTGGTAATCGCGGCATCATGTCGGCCCTTTATATTTGTGAATAATTAGAGTGGTGGCAAATTTTGATACGGGTCCATCTCCACACCGTCATGTGACTTCGACGATCTCGCTCTTGAGGCTTTCAATGTACCCTAGCAGTTCGTCTTTTTCTTTTGTCGGTACATTAAAGGGGTCCAATGTGGCAGCGAGAAATCTCCGCCGACGCGCGTCTAGTCTTCCTCGTCGATGCGCATGCCCTTATGAACGGCTGTCATGTTTCGCCCTGTATACAACAAGAGGCCTCCCGACGCAGCGCATAGAGAATCGACGAGAAGCTGTTTTCCCGGGCGGCACCGCCTTCCCCCGTTGATCCCAAAACCGCCGCAGTTTATCGTCCACAACAACGCGAGGCTAAAAGGTGTCCGTAACCGCCAAGTCTTTCATATAGTCTCTTATCCGACATCGTATCCTCCTCATCCTTAAATTACACAAATATCACAATGATAAATTGACCAAAATGGCCCCGATTTGAAGCAACTAAAACTATCTGAAAAGTTGATTGGCATAGTCCTGATGGTGGGGGCGACCGTGGTTATGGTTATCCAGCATACAATGGTGAAGATGTTGGCAGCTGAATTGCCGATGCTGGAAATTGTCTTCTTTCGAACCCTAACCGCTCTGTTATTCTTCATGCCGTGGATGATGAGGTCCGGCTTGACGATCTTTCGCACCGACCATTTAGGCCTTCATCTCATCCGGGCGCTATTTCAAACGATGTCCGCCTTCGGCTTTTTTCTCGGGTTGGCCATTGTGCCATTGGCGACGGTCACCGCGTTGCATTTTACAACACCGATCTTCGCTGTCCTGATTGGCATTGTCGTCTTGGGGGAAAGGGTCAGCATCAGACGATGGTCGGCAATTCTGGCAGGATTCGTCGGCACACTGATTATCCTTCAGCCCAATACGGCGACGTTTGGCCATGGCGAATTTTATGTCCTTGGCTCCGCGCTCGCCTGGGCAGCAGCGATTATTGTCATCAAAATCATAAGTCACACGGATTCAAGCATAACGATTACCGCTTATATGTATCTTTTAATGACCCCTATCACGCTCATCGTCGCGTTGTTCGATTGGGCCTGGCCCACGCCAATACAATATGTATGGCTTGTCGCAATTGGACTCACGGGTGCCATGGGACACGTTTTAATGGCGGAAGCTTTAAAGCGTGCCGCAACCCATGTCGTAACACCGTTTGATTTTTTCAGGCTAGTTTGGGCGGCGATTGTTGGAATTTTATTGTTCGGGGAAGTGCCAAATATCTATGTATGGATCGGTGGCGCAATTGTCATCTCTAGCGTCAGTTATATCGTTTGGCGTGAACACAAAACTTCTATTGAAACCCGGGCACCCGCCGAAAAAATATCAACAAATATTTAGGTGCGTTTCGGCGTGCCATATAAATACCGGGTGTTTACTTCGGTTTCATTGCCGTCGGGGTCCATGATGAAAAGCGCCCGCGCTACGCCGCGTTCCCCATAAGGTCCTCGGGTAAAATAGCGGCCGCCTTCAAATTTGTTCACGACCTCATCGAAGGCTTCTTCCGTCACGGTCATAGCAAAATGGAATGGCCCCCCGCCTTGATGGCGGCCCGTATGGGTTTCAATTTGCAGGACGAGATGACCGCGTTCCATCTGCAAATACGCCCGCTCCCCATCTTGCTTATCCAAGGGAATACCAAGGATTCCATGATAGAAATCTAGCGCCTTTTCCATATTCGCTACTTTGAGAAATATCTCTTCGATACCGATTACGCTCATGTTACGCTCCCTTAAAATATATTGTCGATACAGCGCCGCCGCACAATTTGATTAACGCGTGTCGCAAACTTCGCTACTTTTCACTAGATTCCGTACATATGCGCGCCCATCTGTACACAAAATAGCGTGAAATCGATCAAGGTCTGCCCGCACATCCCCGCTATCAAAGAATAAAACTGTCCCTTCCGCCGGGTTCGACTCCACAGCGACCTTCTCCATGGCGCCCGTACACGGGTTTTCATGGCGGCTTGGGACCGATTCAAGCTCCATTAAGCTATCAAAGAAACTGTCAATGTGATGCGCTGCAATCTCGGCGCATGACATTTTGGCGTAGGAAGGCGACGCGGTGACCAAGGCCATAAACCCAATGGCGATTATTGAATTTTTGCGAATCCCAGAAAGATTCATAACACTTTCAACCTTGTAAAACCGCCACCTCACTTACATAGCGTTCAACGGGACGTGAAGCTTAATTCCGGGCACGTCCACTCCTCCCCGATCCCCTTGCGTCACAGCGCCATAGTTTTCGGCAAACGCGTCCGGTAATGTAATGCCATCGGGTGGCGACAACCACAGCCGCAACAAATACCGTCGCCGCTCAGGTTCCGGCCAGTCTTCATAGGCCGTGCGATTGTGCAATATCTGATGATTGTGAACGATTTGGATGTCTCCGGGTTCGAAGGACATTTGGAGATATAACGCCGGATCATTGGCGAGTTTCAATAGAAATTCCAGCGCTTCTGATACAGAATCGCTCATCGGCGGGGCGTCCTCGTGGCGATCGGCTGTTTCGATAAACGCCCGCAAATAACTAATTGCGAGGCGACCGTCGAGATGATTGAACACCGGCAATTCGTACCACGGACCTTTGCCATTGGGAATCTCATCGCGCCGGTCGCGGCCGACTGGCCCATAAAGCGCTTCGGCCAAATCTGGTCGACGTTTCCACATCTCGTCATGAATCGTATAGGAACTGACGATAGAGCTGAGCCCTCCAGATTTCGACTTCCGCAGACATAACAGTGACACAATATCAACTGAATCGCTGTGATACATCAAATGACGGTTCGTCAAATAACCACGCTGGCTTTTATTTTCAAAGGCGTCGCCCAAATCGACAACATGCCCCAATAAATGCCCTCGCGTGTTTTGCGACCGCGCGCTGCCAAGATGCGCGCCCAACCCCCAGTACATGGCGGCGACTTCAGCAAAATCAAAGCCTTCCAATGGAAAATTACGGATTAATACGAAGCCACGGCCCTGGATAACCTCGCGGCGCAACGCATCAAGGCGCGCGCCCAAACGGGGCAACGAAAAATCGGCTTTCGTGATGTTGGCAATGTTGTCGCGATCCTGAAACGCCACACGCATCGCATCAACTAACTCGCCTTGTTCCGCGTCAGACAACGGGTAAGCCCAGTCAAGCGACTCAGACATTTCTGGTCCATACCAAACCCCAGGACCTCCAATCGGGCCACGATGCATGGGCGGATGATCAACGGATAAACGGTTTCCAGACAGACTCGGCACAGGGCGTCTCCGGGCGGTTTCGATTATATGATCGCCCTAAGTGTAACCATTGACGCCGTATAGAGCCAGTCTGTGGCGCCAGGGTGAGGTGAGGCCCTTAGTAACTTAGACCATCTCAGGACTCTGAGACGTAAGTCAACATCGCCATAAACACCAACGAGACCCCGCTCACCATCATCAAGCACATCATTTCTGCACCCGTCATCTGCTCTTTCCATGTGATTTTGATAGAAATTTTATGGTTTGAACGGTAGACAGAAGCCCTTCCGACGGCATTGACATAGATCAATACGGTTTCCAGCTTCAAATAACTAGACACTTAGAAAGACAGCACATGACACCGATGCCCAGAACAAACCGGGCACCAGCCCCATGCCGTTATCCGGCATAAAAGTCGTTAATATCTCGAATTTTTTAGCTAGACCAATGGCATCGATATTTCTGGGTGATTTCGGCACCGACATCATAAAAGTGGAACGTCCGACACCGGCGATGAAGCCCAGTATTAGGGCAACAACGGGGACGGCGTAGGCTTGATACGCAAGCTCATCAATTACAACAAGCGTTCCGTGACTGCCGACCTGCGCACTCCTTTGGGTGTGGAAATTGTTAAGCGGTTGACCAAGAGCGCAGATATCGTCATCTCTAATTACCGTAAGGGCACTCTGGAAAAATAGTGCCTTGGCTATGATACGCTCAGTGCAATTAACTCCAAGCTAATCATGTTGCGCATTACTGGATTCGGACAAACCGGACCTAACAGCCATCGGCCCAGATTCGGTACCTTGGCAAAAGGTTTTTCGGCTACGCCTATATTTTCAGCAATGCAAATCGCCCCCCACTATTGCCCGCCTGCGGGCTTGCGGACGATTCCACCAGCCTTATGGGTGCCTATCTTGTCCTGACGGGTTTAATGGCGCGCGACCGAAACGATGGGTTGGGCTGGGTGATCGATCTGGCGCTCTATGAACCCTTGTTCACGCTCATGGGCCCCCAGGTTGTGGATTACAATCAATTAAGCATCGTGCAGAAACGCAACGGCAGCCGCCTGCCCCACCAACACCGATCAAACCAAGGATGGTCATTGGGTGTCGGTTTCCGGTAGCGCATAGTCTACGTTCGAACGGATGTGCGATGCGCTCGATGTACAGGAACTCCCCCTTAACCCGCGTTTTCTGAACAATCTATTACCCATACAAAATGCGGAAGCGTTGGATGACGCCTTACAGGCGGCTATCGAGAAGTTTGACCGTGATACATTGATTGCATTGTTTGAAAAGCACGACGTGACGATGGCACCATGTCACAATATCGCCGGCATATTCGAAGACCCGCATTACGCAGCGCGCGAAAACATTGTCGCTGTCGAGGGCGAAAAACTGGACAGCCCAATACGTATGCAAAACATCGTTGGAAATTTTTTCCGGACGCCAGGCCGAATTCGCACCGCCGGACCACGCCTGGGGGGCATAACAGGAAAGATTAGTCGACGATCTGGACTTTGACGAAACGGAATTATACGACGCTGGGTATGATTTGGCGTAATCAGCAGATATTCGCCTTATTGTCCGCCGGATCGTCTCCGGGGACGTCTGGTAGCTTATCTGTCTCAGGCTCGCCTTCCTCGTCGTGCAGTCGCTCCGCCTCTCGCTTTAGACGCATGAACGACCGAACGGAAAACGGGATCGAGCCGAAATATATAAATGCGCAAACCGTTAACGTCTTCCACGGATGCTCCGCCAATCCGGCCATGATGACGCCGACAATGATCAAAACCGGCACAACATATCGCCGCGGCACCTTCAAACGCTTGAACGAATAGGTCGGAATTGGACTGACCATCATCACCGCCATCAACAACAACCAAGGACCCACGACACCAGGATGAACCAGAATTTCGGCGCCGCCACTGAATCCGATCACCAATGGTAAGAGGCTAAACAGCGCGCCCGCAGGCGCGGGCACGCCTGTGAAATAATTATAGGCGTAAGGCGGTAATTTGCCGATCATGCTGTTAAACCGGGCCAGACGCAAACCGCAGCACACAATAAAAAATACCGCAACGCCCCACCCTAATCCACCGGAGCTCTGCAATGACCAGAAGTACATAACAAAGGCGGGCGCAACGCCGAAACTAACAAAATCCGAGAGCGAGTCCAACTGCGCGCCAAAGTCACTTTCAGCCTTCAACATCCGCGCCATCCGACCATCAAGCGCATCCAGGATTGCGGCCAGAATGAGGGCGGTCACTGCGTATTCCCACTGCTGATCGACGGCGAAACGAATTGATGTCAGGCCCGCGCAGGTTGCAGACACCGTAACAATATTGGGGATGAGCCTGTTGATCGACAAGCCCTTCAGACGCGGCGTCTGGCGGCGACTGCGTCTTTTGCTGCGTCGCAACATCAGCGGGCCTCTCCGCTTATTGCATTAGACGACGCATCCATATCCGCCAGCACAGTTTCGCCCGCCACAGCGGTTTGACCAACACAAACCATCGGCAAAACGCCATCAGGCAAATACACATCCACCCGGCTGCCGAATCGAATCATTCCGAACCGTTCGCCCGTTCGCGCTTTTTGACCGTTCGTCAGATGGCACACGATTCTGCGCGCCACCAACCCTGCGATTTGCACGAAGGCCACGTCACGTCCATCACTTGTGGTAAGCCGGACCGATTGGCGTTCGTTCAGCTCACTCGCTTTGTCCAGCGACGCATTCAAAAAACTGCCTGGTCGGTACGACAGTCCCGAAATTTCACCGTCAACGGGAATCCGGTTCACGTGAACACTAAAAACATTCATGAATACGCTAACCCGGGTCAGTGACTTTTCGCCCATCCCCAATTCCTGGGGCGGGCGGGCGGCTTGGATCAATTGAACTACGCCATCAGCGGGGCTAACGACAAGACCGGCGCGCACTGGCGTCACGCGCGCTGGGTCACGGAAAAAATAAGTGCACCACGCGCTTAGAATCACACCAGGAATCCACAAAGGCGCCCACAACCAGCCCGCCAGAACCGTAACTACCACAAACACCCCGATGAACGGCCACCCTTCCCGGGTTATGGGCGTCAAAACGGGACGCAATGTGTCACGTATACTCATGGAAACCTCATAATTTCACTAAAATTTCTGACCAGAAACCCTCAAATTAATCCTCGTCAGTATAGTATTATCGTGACTTTGGCACGTTGAATACCTGGCCTGGGTAAATAAGGTTCGGATTGCTAATTTGACCTTTGTTGGCTTCATAAATAATCGTGTATCGCGTGCCAGCACCCAAAGACCGCCGGGCGATCCGCCACAAACTATTGCCTGGTTGAACAATTATTCGGACCTTTCTCGATGACGCTTTTGAGGCACCGCCTTGGTTTTCCAGTTTGGCGCGTAAAAATGGCGTTTCAACCCTGGCCACCACAGCCCCTCCGACAATTTCGTCGGCGCGGAGCTTATAAATACCAGGTGCAATCACCCGGCTTAGCTTTGACAACCGCCAATCACCATCGGAATTCACATCTGCGGTGCCCACCGGTTTATTGCCGATATAAAGGCGAATTGTCGCCGCTGGACGACCCTTCCCCGCAATCGTTACATTTCCGTCGTCATCATAATCCACGACTCCAATAATCAGATCACCCACTTTCGACGCCGCTGCTGGTGCCTGCAAAACCCGGCTCGATTCCTCTTTCTTGTTGGAAACCAGAACCGCCAGGGCTTGACGCATCATGGTTGCGGGTTTGGCACCATCACCTGCTTTACCCGGCGCTGGGATCGCCAAAACAACATTTGATTCGGACCTGGTTTCGACGCCGTCAGGATTCCGCGCGATTAAACTCAATTCCCGGTCGCCTGACGGCAACGGTTCGCTAGGCAGGTAAATCCATTCACCGCGTTCATCCGCAACAACATTACCGGATAACTTGTCCCCATCGAAAATTTGGACTGTGTTGCCGGGCACCGCGCGGCCTGCAATGACGCTGTCGCCGCGAGGGTTTACGCGCACCACATCAAACGTGGGCGCAATTGGCTTGATCCGCTTTCGAGGCCTGGCGCTCACCTCCGCGGAAGAGGTCTTAACTGACGCCTCCACCCGTTTAGGGTCGCCGGGGCGATACGCAGCTACCGGCGGCAAGGCTGGCACGGGAATGCCACCGTTTCGCTTCGACAGATAGTTTCGGCCCCCCCCATCTTTGATAGACGCAGACGCGGCGCTGTCAGACGCACGCTCAACATCGACGTTAAACACGTAGTTTAGACCAATTGCGAGCGCGATAACGACAACGCCAAGCAATCCAATTAAGGTAAATTGGTTCACGATTCCCCAAGTCCGTTATTCACGTCACATCAGTAATCTGCCTTTATTAACGAAGACACCATACACAGGATAACCATCTTCGCCAAACGGCCCGCAGGTATAATATTTTTTACTGAAACATATTGTGCACCCTGTCGGGTGCCTGATGTTTCGACGTCGACGAAAGGAAAGTTGCAATGGCGCGCAAATCTTCTTCGGTCATTCGACCAGTGGACTTTTCGAAAACCTCTGTCATCGCGCCGCCCACATAATTGCCGTCAGACAAAAACCCATCCGACATAAATGTCACAATGTCATCCGGGCCCCAAGCCCAGATTCCCTTGGGTTTATAGAGTGTAATGTTGGGCACCCATTTGCCTTCCGACCCTTTCTAAAGAGCCCTCGAAATCCCGGCCCAACCGCATCCCACCCATCAATGTCCGTGGCGCATGACATTCCCCACAATGGCCAACAGCCCGAAACAAATAAGCACCACAGTTCCACGCCACCGGCTTTTCGGACTCAGGCAGGAATGGTGAATCCTCAAAATACAGAAACCGCCAGAAGAACAAAAGCCACCTTTGGTTAAATGGAAACGAGATTTGATGCGCCTGATTCGTGCGCGACTGGGCGGGACGCGCGCGAAGATACGCCCACAACACCGTCAAATCGGCATCGATCATGCTCGTGTAAGACACATAAGGTAACGCTGGAAAATAATACGCACCGTCCGGCGACCGGCCTTCCCGCGTGGCTCGGATAAAAGTTGCCTTTGTTCATTCGCCAATACCAGTCTTCGGGTCCAGAAAAATTTTCGGTGTTATGAAAATTCCAAATGGCGCAGCCAGTTGACGTCCCCCCGCCAACAGCGCGCCTTTGGGCTTTACCAATGCATGGCACCCGGCGCACCCCGCCGCGTTAAAACATAGGCACCCGTCTTAACTAAACCAGCCTTAGCGGCCGCTGAAGTCTGCCAAATCAAGATCAACTCCTGCAAGACGCTAAAATTCTCAAATATCTCAGGTCGCATTCCACCATACGCCGATGGCAGCAACCCAGTAGAAAACCCGATACGTCGTAGATAAAAAATACAATCTCTTGGCAAGATAGGGGTAGGCGCGATATGCACAGCGACGCGAAAATGAAAGGTTTTACGATGCAAACACCTAAGTCTATTTGCGTTTATTGCGGGTCTTCCGACCGGGGACGCGATAGTCACCGAACGGCTGCCTATGACCTGGGCGCTACCTTGGCGCAAAATCAAATTCGCCTAGTGTATGGCGGCGGCGACATTGGATTGATGGGCATCGTTGCGGATTCCGTTCTCGAACACGACGGCGACGTCACCGGGGTCATCCCACAATTTTTAATGGACATGGAAGTTGGCCACGACGGCTGTACCGAATTGATCATCACCGAAAGCATGCACGAACGCAAACAGCGTATGGCCGAGTTATCGGACGCCTTCGTAATTCTACCCGGCGGATTAGGGACCCTTGACGAGGCCTTTGAAATTCTAACCTGGCGGCAACTTCGTTTGCATGACAAGCCCGTTATTTTCGTCAATGTTGACGACTTCTGGTCGCCACTTCTGGCCATGATCGACAATCAAATCACGGAGAACTATGTCCGGGCGGAACACCGGCGCCTTTACGATGTCGTCGCGCGTATAGAGGATATATTGCCGATGATTGAGCGCAGCCTCAGTGCCGATATTTCGACAGAATTAAGCCGATTCTAGACCGCCGCCGGGCACTTTTTTCAACGCCTTTCCTTGCACCGTAATTTCGGGGTGGTATTGTGCGCCCGCTATACAGGCTGGGCTGCGCTACGAAGCGGCGGATATTTCATTCAGATATCGCCCCGTTTCGCCATGAATTTTCATTCACGGCGCTGCGCGCGCGCCCACCAGTTAATTTTTACGTAAGCGATTTACTCAACCAATAGGAAGACACAACATGCTAGACCTTATGAACATCGCACGAACGGAAGCCGATGGCGGCGACCTGCTTGGGCTGCTTTCGAGCTTGTTTGACTCGACAGATACCCGCCCCGAAGGCCACCCCGACGCCGTGATTTGGCAAGGCGGGAACCACGACGGAAACATCAAACCCGTCGCCCATTCCCTAACCGACGCCTACGCGCTGCTCGGCACCATCGCGGCGATTGATGTTCTCGGCCTGCCCTATTACGCCGTGCCCATGTGGTCGCAAATTCGCCATGATGAAAAATTGGCGCCGTTGAGCTGGTTCGGTAACATGCCCTGCACCTCCATTAAATGGTCGACCGCAGGCGACGCCTATGTGAATGACGGCAAAGGCGGCAAATGCGTCGTCATGGGTAAATCCGGCAATGCGCCGTTGCGCACCCAAGCGGGCGTCTTCTGTAACGTCCGTCCCTATGGCCGCACGACCGTTGTTCGCTGCATGCCCTGCCTACCCTATTCCCAGGACAAGGCCAAATTCACCGTCGACGCCAAAACAGGCATCATCCATTCGGAAATGAACACGCCGGGCGTGCAAATGGCCTATGCCTGCCGCTTGTTCCTGAAAATGGTGAACGAAACCGGTAGTTTGGGCCGCGTCGCGTACAAGCCAACACAAGCAATGGAAGACGGCATCAACGCCGGTCTGCTGTCCTGGATGCTGCAAGGCACTAAATTCACCGTCGGTCGGAAATGGGCTGTAGACGGTTACGAAGAACACCGCGAATTGGTGGACCGCATCATCGCCTTGCTTCCCAGCGACTTTAAGGATGGTATGGAATCCTGGAGCGGCCGGGTAGAACAACACATTTCAGACACCAATTATGGCCTGTTGCTGTGGGATCTGATCGAGAAACAAGACAACATCATCCTCGCCACCGACCTTGACGGCGACCGCCTGACCGATCTGCTGGCCGATGTTTCCGATCCGTTGCGCCGGTTCGGACAATTAGTCATCGAACATGTCGGTGCCGACGCTAAGATGGATAACAAAATGTGGGCCGACATGGGCTACACCACGGGCAATGGCCGTGATATGACGTCGGTCATGTACCGTATGGAGGGCCCGCCGATCCACGAGCAGACACTGGGGTCTGCGGACGCCATGCTGTTACGCCTTCTCGATGGCGATGAGTCAATGGGCGGCACGAAGAGCCCCTATGACCCGCGCATTCACTTCGTGCTGATCCGTGACGCCTATCTCGACGCAAACCCAGGCAACACTGAACTGGCCAAGTGGCTTAATGCGGCACTGGCGACCTTCGACGGCATTTACGGCGAAAATCGTCCCGGTTTCCTCGAAGGCTACAAAGCCCTCAAGGACGCCATCATACCCTGGGGAGCGTAACCCCACGCTGTTAAAGAAGACAAGGGGCCGGTGGCGTTTTAGCTACCGGCCCTTAATTTATTTGCGAAAAAATTTAAATGCAAAAAATAAACGTGGTAAATTCCGTCGTCGAACTTGATGGCGATAAAATGACACGGATTCTGTAGCAGTTTATCAAACAAAAATTAATTCTGTCCCACCTCGTTATCCACTCGATTTACTTTGATCTGAGCATGGAAAACGGCGACGCCACACGCGATCAGGTCACCATCGACAGTGCCGACGCGATCAAAAAACATGTCGTCGGCGTGAAATGAGGCGCGCGTCGAACGCGAGGTCTTCAATTTTCTCGGCACCAGCATCGCCATGTCGATCTATAATGTCGACGACTCCATTAGAGGTTTCGCCCGGTCATGCTTCACCTCTGGTCTGGATTTAGGTTGGCCCATATTTTATCGACAAAGAACATAATCCTGAAAATCTACGATGGCCGTTTCAAGAATATCTTCGAGGAGATATTCCAGGTGGAATTTAAGGATTAATTCGATGCAAAAGGTTTGATCTACCAACACCGACTCATTGACGACATCGTGGCGTCCGACTTGAAATGGTCCGGAAGATGCGTCTGGGCCGGCGAAACTATGATGGCGTTGTGCAGTCCGACACCGTTGCTCAAGGCTTCGGCAGCCTGGGTCTGATGACATCGATCCTCATCACGCCGGACGGAAAACCATCGAAGCCGAAGCCGCCCATGGCACTGTCACGCGACATTACCGCAAACACTAAAAAGGCAACGAAACCTCGACCAACCCAGTTGCATCAGTCTTCGCGTGGACCCGCGCCCTAACCTCTCGTGGGCGAATTGACGACACCCCGGACGTAATTCATTTTGCCGAAATACTGGAACGCGTCTACATCGACACCGTGGAACACGGGCACATGACCATGGGTTTGGCCATTCTGGTGGATGAGAATCAAAATGGATGACAGCTGTCGGGTTCCTCGACAAACTAGACGAGAAATTAAAGCTAGCTATGCAGCCTTAACCGTCTGCCATTAATCGTCCTGGCGCAGGATATCGCGCGCCGTCTCGCCCTTGTATTCAGTTCGGAACAATCCGCGGCGTTGTAGAACCGGCACGACCTGATCGACAAATTCCTCAATCGCGCCCGGGCTATAGATGGGCGAGATCATAAACCCGTCGCCACCCGCAACGTCCATGAAGGCTTCCATCTGATCAACAATGGTTTCTGGCGTGCCGGTGAATTGAGGCAGGCCTACACTTTGCCCATGACGCTGCGCAACCTCTGCCAGGGTCATGGATTCGCCCGATGGCTTTAAATAGCGGGTACGCATACGTTTTAATTCCGGCTCCGTCCTGTCCATCATTTTGGCGTCGAGCGGAATTTTCGACAAATCAAAATCGAGGTGCGCCGACAGGATTGCCAAACCGGCATGAAGCGGTGCCAAACTGTTATGTTCTTCCTGCTTTTCGAGGGCCTCCGACTCGGAGTCGCCAATGATAGGCTGAAGGCCAAACAGGATTTTACAATGGTCGGGATTTCGCCCCGCATCATCCATACGACCTTTAACGTCGTTCAAATAGGCGCCCGCGTCTTCGGCGCGAGGTTGAATGGCGAATATGCCATCCGCGTATTTTGCCGCAAACTCAAGCCCCTTCGCTGATGTCCCCGCCTGCAGGATCGCCGGGCCGTTTTGCGGCGAACGCGTCACATTCAGGGGGCCCCGGGATTTAAAGAACCGGCCTTCAAAGTCGATCCGCCGCACCTTCGACGCATCCACAAAAACTGCGTTCTCCTTATCCATCACGACTGCGTCTTCGTCCCAACTGTTCCAAAGTTCCTGGCAGACCTGCATGAATTCATACGCTTTATCGTAGCGCAGTTCAGCATCGTCGCGAGAAGCTCCGTAATTCGCCGCCTGGTTTTCATTGATCGACGTCACCACATTCCAGGCCGCGCGCCCCTTAGTCAAATGATCCAACGTCGCCCATAACCTTGCGGCGTAAAATGGATGCTGATTGCTGGTCGAAAAAGTTGCGCCCAACCCGATACGCGTGGTCACCGCCCCCATCCATGAGATGAGCGGAATAGGATCGTGCTCCGGCGCCTGAGCGGCATAGCGCAGCGCGGGTTCGAGCGACCCTTGAAAGGTATCCGAGATATAGTTGAGGTCGGCAAAAAAGACCATATCGAACAAACCGCGTTCACAAGTGCGCGCGATATGCTGATACAATTCTGGTTCCCGCCACGCGTCACCGGAAAATTCCGTACGGGGATGACGCCACATGGCGAGACTGTGATAGCTCGGGCCGTGCACCAAAAATTGTGCGATATGGATTTTTTTATTGTACGACATGGCAATAACGCTCCGGCACCGACGAGATTACGGCTAACCCATTAGCGCTCTGATCGTGTGATTCATATACATAATACTATCCCAATTTAGGGGACGCACTTCCGTATCATCACACTAGTGGGTCAGTTCGCGCATGCCCTTGTCGAGACCATCCAAAGTCAACGGATACATCCGGTCTTCCATGAGCTGCGACAACAACTCAATCGACGGCGTATGGCTCCATGTCCGCGCCGGTTGCGGGTTCAGCCAGATCGCATGTTTGTAGGTTTCAAGAATGCGTTGCAACCAAACTGCGCCCGCCTCTTCATTCCAATGTTCGACACTGCCGCCCGCATAGGTGATTTCATAGGGGCTCATCGACGCGTCGCCTACGAAGATGACTTTGTAATCCGGCGGATAGGTATTGAGGACTTCCCAAAGGTCGAGGCGTTCATTGTGACGACGTCGATTGTCTTTCCACACGCTTTCATAAGGGCAGTTGTGGAAATAAAAAAATTCGAGGTTCTTGAATTCGGTCCGCGTCGCGGAAAACAATTCCTCGCAGACCTTCACGTGGTCGTCCATTGACCCCCCGATATCAAAGAACAGCAGAATTTTCACTGTGTTTTTTCGTTCGGCGTACATCTTCAGATCAAGGAATCCACCATTATTGGCGGTCGCCTTGATGGTGCCAGTCAGATCCAGTTCAGTCGGCACCCCTTCGCGCGCAAATTGACGCAAACGTCGCAACGCTAGTTTGATGTTCCGGGTGCCGAGTTCAATCTTGTCGTCGAGATTGCGAAATTCACGTTTATCCCAGACCTTCACCGCGCGACGATGGCGCGACTCTTCCTGGCCGATGCGAATGCCCTCCGGATTATAACCATAAGCGCCGAAGGGCGAGGTGCCCGCCGTGCCGATCCATTTACTGCCCCCTTGATGGCGTTTTTCTTGCTCGGCCATACGTTTTTTAAGGGTTTCCATTAGCTCTTCCCAACCGCCCAAGGATTCGATTTTCGCCTTTTCTTCCTCGGTCAGGTATTTTTCGGTCAGCTTCTTCAACCAATCTTCAGGAATATCCTGAATGATCTGGCCTTCCGGCGCTTCCAAACCCTTAAAAACATGGCTGAACACCTGATCAAAACGATCCAGATGCCGTTCGTCCTTCACCAGAGTCGCCCGGCTGACATAGTAGAAATTATCGACGCTATATTCCGGAATGCCCCGTTCCATGACCTCCATAAGCGTGAGGTATTCGTTCAATGAAACCGGTACGCCAATACGGCGCAGTTCAAAAAACAGCTCGGTAAACATCGTCGATCTCCTTCAGCGCTCTTTTAAAACCGTTTACGCGCCGCGTTGTTCCCGACGCGACATGAACGCCAAACGTTCAAACAACTGAACGTCCTGTTCGTTCTTCAACAAGGCACCGTAAAGCGGCGGAATCGCCACATCGGGGTCCTGGCTGCGGAGAACTTCCGGCGACACGTCTTCGGCCAACAACAACTTCAGCCAATCGAGCAATTCCGACGTGGAGGGCCGTTTCTTGACGCCTGGCACATCACGGACATCGTAAAACAAATTCAACGCTTCACGGACCAATTCGTCTTGAATACCGGGATAGTGGACATCGATAATTGAACGCATCGTTTCCACATCGGGAAAGCTGATGTAATGGAAGAAACAGCGGCGCAAAAAGGCGTCCGGCAGTTCTTTTTCGTTATTCGACGTGATGATAACGATAGGGCGGGTTTCCGCCTTTACGATCTGTTTTGTTTCATAGACGTGGAATTCCATTCGGTCGAGTTCCAACAGAAGGTCGTTCGGAAATTCAATGTCCGCCTTGTCGATTTCGTCGATCAGCAGGATAGGCGCCTTTTTTGCTTCGAAGGCTTCCCACATCTTGCCGTGCATGATGTAGTTTGAAATATCCTGCACCCGCTCATCGCCAAGTTGGCTATCGCGCAAACGCCGAACAGCGTCGTATTCATACAATCCCTGTTGGGCGGTTGTGGTTGATTTAACATGCCACTCAATCAGGTCCATGCTCAGCGCCTTGGCGACTTCTTGCGCCAGCACGGTTTTACCCGTACCCGGTTCGCCCTTGATCAATAGAGGCCGTTGCAGCGTAACAGCGGCGTTCACGGCGATTTTCAAGTCATCGGTCGCCACATAATTTTCGGTACCTTCGAATCGCATATTTTCGTCCAATCCCGTTTTTATTTCAGCGCGTTAGATTAAACGCCAGAAGGGGCGTAATCAAGGCCACTATCGATTAAAGTGTTAATACACTAACTAGTTTGCGCCAGCGCCGCCTCGATCGCCACGACAGCCTGCTCCGCATCCGCGCCGTTGGGTCCGCCCGCCTGCGCCATGTCTGGCCGTCCACCGCCGCCCTTGCCGCCCAGGCTTGCAGACCCAACGCGGACCAGATCAACGGCGCTGACCCGCGCGGTTAAATCATCCGTCACCCCAACGACCAACGACGCCTTGCCGTCATTGACGGCGATGACGGCGACGACGCCCGACCCTAATTGCTGCTTCAACGAATCCGCCAATGGTTTCAATTCTTTCGCCGGAAGATCCTGCAGCGTCCGGCTGGCGAATGCGATCCCACCGATATCCTTGGCGCCGGGATCTCCCGGCTGTCCGCCGCCCGCCGCAAGTTTCTGGCGCAGTTCGGAGACTTCACGTTGCAATTGACGGCGCTCATCGAGCAAAGCGGCGACTCGATCCGGCGTATCGTGAACCGCCACCCGCAACACCGACGCCACCGCCGCTAGCCGCGCACTTTGCAACTTGGCGTCTTCGACGGCGGCGGCACCTGCCACTGCTTCAATCCGGCGCACCCCCGCCGCTACGGCGACCTCCGCGGAAATTTTGAAATAACCGATATCACCGGTGCGCCGGACATGCGTCCCGCCGCACAACTCGACCGAATACGCCACACCGCTTTGGGCGCCACCCCCCGAACCTCCCATGGAAACAACACGGACTTCCTCACCGTATTTTTCACCAAACAATGCCAACGCGCCCTCTTCGACGGCTTCTTCCGGGGTCATGATCCGTGTGGCGACCGCCATATTTTCACGAATGCAGCGGTTTACTTCAGCCTCCACCGCAATAATTTCTGTGTCGCTCATCGCCTTGGGGTGACTAAAGTCAAATCTCAGATAATCCGGCGACACTAGGGAGCCTTTCTGGGTGACATGATCGCCCAATTCACGGCGTAAGGCTTCATGCAGCACATGGGTGACCGAATGATTAGCGCGCAACTGGGCGCGGCGACGGTTTTCAACCTGTAACTCCAACGTTTGCCCAACTGACACAAGGCCCTTCCTAACCTCGCCAATGTGGACGTGTAAAGATTCGAGATTTTTTCGAGTGTCGGTCACAACGAACTCAGCCTCGTCTGCGGAAAACAACAAGCCCCGGTCACCTTGCTGGCCACCAGATTCGCCGTAAAACGGCGTCTGATTGGTCAATACCATCGCCGACTGCCCGACACTCGCCTCTTGCACCGACTGACCCTCGACAACGACGGCGGTGACGACGCCTTCAATTGCTTCCGTCTCGTATCCCAGGAATTCACTGGAGCCCACCGCCTCTTTCAACTCGAACCACAACGTTTCGGTCGCCGCATCGCCAGACCCGGACCAGGCCCGCCGGGCCTCCACACGTTGGCGTTCCATGCTGGTGTTGAAACCAGCGACATCCACCTTACGGCCCTGGCCCCGCAAAATATCTTCGGTTAAATCCAACGGAAACCCGAAGGTGTCATAAAGACGGAAAGCGACGTCGCCCGGCAAGGTTCCGTCGCTGGCCAGGGACTTAGTCTCATCTCCCAAAAGCCGGAGCCCCCGCGCAAGAGTACGATTGAACCGGACCTCCTCTAATTTGAGCGTTTCCGTAATCAGCGACTCCGCCCGCAACAAATCGGGATAGGCTTGCCCCATCATTTTCACCAGCACCGGCACGAGCCGCCACAGAAGCACATCTTTTTCACCCAACAGATGAACATGGCGCATGGCGCGGCGCATAATTCGCCGTAGAACATAACCCCGCCCTTCGTTAGACGGCAACACCCCATCGGCAATCAGAAAGCTCGCCGCCCGCACATGATCCGCAATGACCCGGTGGGACACCGACCGTTCGCCATCGGGCTCCGTGTTAGTTAAATGCGCAGATTCTTCGATGAGCGAGCGAAAAAGATCAATGGCGAAACTGTCATTGGTGCCCGCCAACGTCGCAGTCATGCGCTCCAAACCCATACCGGTATCAACAGAAGGGCGCGGCAGCAATACCCGTGCGCCAGCGTCCATCTGTTCATACTGCATGAAAACCAGATTCCAAATTTCAATGAACCTGTCGCCGTCCTCATCGGGACTGCCGGGCGGGCCACCGGGAATGTGAGGGCCGTGATCGTAGAATATTTCGGAACAGGGTCCACAAGGCCCCGTATCGCCCATTGCCCAGAAATTATCGGATGTGGAAATACGAATGATCTTTTCGTCCGGCAAACCCGCGATTTTTTTCCACAGGTCGTAAGCTTCCTGATCTTCGTGATAAACTGTCACCAACAACCGTTCAACAGGAAGACCATATTCCTTCGTGACCAAATTCCACGCCAGCTCTATGGCACGTTCCTTGAAGTAGTCTCCGAACGAAAAATTGCCGAGCATTTCGAAAAACGTATTGTGACGAAGCGTATATCCAACGTTTTCCAGATCGTTGTGCTTACCCCCTGCTCGTACACATTTTTGCGCTGTCACAGCCCGGTCGTAGTCGCATTTTTCCGAACCGGTAAACACATTCTTGAATTGAACCATCCCTGCATTCGTGAACATCAAGGTGGGGTCGTTTCGTGGTACAAGCGGCGAAGACTCCACTATTTTATGGTCGTTTCGCGCAAAATAATCCAGGAAAGTCCGGCGAATTTCGTTGGCGCCCTGCATGGCGATCTTTTCCCTACGTTCCTGTCCGGCGGATTTCTCCATCCGGACCCCACCAAGCCAAATAGCGTGGTGATATTTGTGTGTATTTCTTACCGTCTACCCGCCACAAATGCAGCGCATAACGAAGCTCGGCCATACCTTAGCGGGACCGCACAGGAAATCACGTAATTTTCAAATAAGAGCCGCAAATTTCGGTATCCACTTTTATCCTATAATTCCGGCTGAGCTTTAACCAACATTCGACGTAATATTGTGAAAGTCTATCGACACCGCTATATCACATTAAACGGCCCTATGGTGAATAGAGATATGTCGAATTCCGGGATCAAACATTTTTTCGCGGTTGCTGCGCTTTTCGTGGCCATTACCCTAGCCTTCCCTTCAGTTGCGGGAAACCCACATGGCAAATCATTTCAGGATTGGCGCGTTCACTGCAATTCCAGCAGCGGTGCGCCGTCTGTATGTATCATGCTGCAAGATGTCGTGTTTAAATCTTCCCGAAAAACGGCTCTTCAATTTGTCATTCGATATATCGAAGACGGGAAAACGTTAATCGGTGACATTATTCTACCATTGGGAATTCATCTGCCCTCTGGCGTCACCATGCAGATTGACGAGGGACAGGTATTTGAAATTCCTATCGAAATTTGTACCGATAGCAGAATGCGCGGATGTCGCGCCCGGTTCAGCTTTGACAAAGCCTTGTTGATTTCGCTCAAGGCTGGCGCCAATGCTAATATTGTCTTCCAAGATTCTCGGCAATCACCCGTGGCTGTGCCTGTTTCCCTAGCGGGCGTCACGGCGGGTTTAAAAGCAATAAAATAAAGGGGCCGAACACCTGCCGAAGTATAAGTTCGGAGAATATTCGGCCCAATTTTTATTGCATGAAAGTACTTTTTTACTCGCCGCCAGCTTCACTGACAATGTCTTCGGCAACGTCTTCGCTCTCATCCCCGGCACCAATCGCCGTTCCGTCGAGCATTGCGTCAGACAACAAGCCAGCATTTTCTCGAATTTTCCGCTCGATTACGTCAGCGACTTCCGGATTATCGCGTAAAAAACGTTTTGCGTTTTCCCGGCCTTGCCCGATTCTTTGGCTATCGTGAGAAAACCAAGATCCTGATTTTTCCACGATCCCAACATTGACACCGTGATCTAGCAATTCACCGGTTTTCGAAATACCTTCACCGTACATGATGTCGAATTCGACCACTTTAAACGGCGGCGCCACCTTGTTCTTCACGACCTTGACCCGTGTCTGATTGCCCACCACGTCGTCGCGGTCCTTGATCGCGCCAATTCGGCGAATGTCGAGCCGCACACTAGCGTAAAATTTAAGCGCGTTGCCGCCGCTCGTTGTTTCTGGGCTGCCAAACATGACGCCAATCTTCATCCGAATCTGGTTAATGAAAATCACCATACATTTCGACTTCGAAATCGAACCGGTCAATTTACGCAGCGCCTGGCTCATCAATCGCGCTTGCAATCCGACATGGGTATCTCCCATTTCGCCTTCCAATTCCGCACGCGGCACCAAGGCTGCCACTGAATCGATGACCAAGACGTCAATCGCGCCGGACCGCACCAAAGTGTCGGTTATTTCCAGAGATTGTTCCCCTGTGTCAGGCTGAGAAATCAGCAATTCGTCTAAATCCACGCCAAGTTTTCGCGCATATGAAGGGTCAAGCGCATGTTCCGCATCAACAAAGGCGCAAACACCGCCTCTTTTCTGCGCTTCCGCCACCACATGCAGCGCGAGAGTGGTTTTACCCGAACTTTCCGGCCCGTAAATTTCAACCACCCGGCCATAGGGCAATCCACCGATGCCAAGCGCAATATCCAACCCAAGCGAACCGGTTGATACGGATTCTATGTCAATGGCCTGGCCTTGCTGACCAAGCTTCATGATGGAACCCTTACCGAACGACCGTTCGATTTGCGCCAATGCGGCGTCCAACGCTTTTGATTTATCCATGGTGTCCTTCTCGACGAGGCTTAATGAGCTTTGCGCCATAACGGGCCCTCCCTTATTTCATAGTCAAAGTTTCAAATCAAACATACTTTCAATGTACCTTGTTTGTTCTTTTCTGCAAGTTCTTTTTTTGTTCTCAAGTTTAAAATTCCATAACCCCTCGTTAATACGTACTTTATGGAAGTTCCAAAGCTTTCTGAACCTTGCCCACCAACTGCTTCAGACTGAATGGTTTGGGCAAAAACAGCACGCGCTCCAGCGCTTCAACTTCGGCCAGTACCGACTCGTCGGTGTAGTCTGAAATACAGACCACCAGTATCTCGGCGGCTTTTTCGCGCTCCGTCGTAACGGTCGGTGCGTCGATCACTTTCGACATGATCATATCGGCGGTCAAAAGATCAAAAGATTCGGCGTTCAACATATCGATGGACACTTCGCCATTTCGTGCTTCGGCGACCTTGTCCCCCCTGCTGTGCAACGCCCACGCGCTGAACAAACGCGCCGGGTCATCGTCGTCCACCAACAGATCCGAGCCAACGCCAGTCACATCACGCGCCACCGCGGATTCCGGTTCATCGTGTTCCGCGATATCCTTCGGCCCAATCGCGCAAGATAAATTGTGAACACCACACGCTGATCCACGCCTGCGCTTTTCACAGTGATAGGCCAACCGTTTTGCGTGATGATCCCATACACGGCGGAGAGCCCCAATCTGGTGCCAGCGCCGACATCCTTGCTAGTGAAAAAAGGATTCAAAATTCGCTCCATATTCTCTTTGGCGATCCCCATGCCAGTGTCCTTCACCGATACGACAATATGAGCCCCCGCCATCACATCCTCACCATGAACGGGGACTGGCGCGTCGACTATCTTACGTTCCGTCCGGATCGTTAAAACACCGCCCTTCGGCATCGCATCGGACGCATTTCGACTTGTTCACCAAGAAACCGCCGCAGCAAGTTCGTGAATTCTGCCAAGGCATCGGTAACGTCGAGCAGTCGCGGGGCCAGCATTTGTTTTCTCGAAAACGCCTGTAATTGCCGCACCAGACGCGCCGCCCGGTTGGTGTTTTGCTCAATCTGCATAATATCGTCGAAGAATTGGCCCTCGGCACCGTGGCGCTGTAACAGCAAGGCATAAAACCCGATCATCGACGTCAATGAATTGTTAAAGTCATGCGCAATGCCGCCCGCTAATTGACCAACCGCCTGCATCTTCTACGATTGGGCGAATTGTTGTTCCAAAATTTTCTGTCGCGTGGTGTCGATCAGATAAACGATCAGCCCCGCGGCCGCGCCAGCCAATTGTATCGGTGCCGCATAAAGAAGGACGACAAGGGCTTCCTGCGGGGATATTTGGACTTCCATCGGCACCGTCATCCCCGTGCCGTTCACCGACTACAAATGTTTCTTCACAGCGTTTTGCTGGTCGCTCACGACAAATTCGGTGAAAGCCGCGCCGCGTGGATACTTCTCGTCACTCAATTTTCCAAAGGTGTCATCCCCTTCAATGACCTGCATCTTCAAATTAAGCAGTCCAATTGCAACTGGCGCGCACTCAGACAAATCGGCGTTGGACTGCCCAATCCCTGCTACTTTCGCTGCCACACCGTAAAATAACGGTTCATCTTCACTTTCACCCGATGCGGCATCCTGGCCCGTCACGCCATCCCGGTTGAGTCAGGACCCCGTGATGAGTAGCTGGTCCACGCCATTTCGGAGACGGACTACGGTCATCTGTACGCCAAAATCTGCGATCTCAACATCTTCTTCAACATAGTCTGCAAGCTCTGATCTGCCTCGCCCATTGCAGGTACCGCGAACAAAATCACCCCGGCGCGGGAGGGCCTCTTGAAGCGTGACATTATTCAAATGGACAACATCAACGAGCGGCTCGAAGTCGCGTGCCAGGACGCGCTGGAATTAGAACCGGAGGACGCCATTTCACTGTGGCCGCAACTGGACACCCTGCTGTAAGATTTACGCACATTCTCCGACGAAGTGAATTATATCCACGAACAATTCGCCGCCATTCATAAACAGCAAGCGGAAGCCCACATCGAAAATTAACAGCGCGGCAGCGACGGTGATCCGGTGAGCTTACCCTATCACCTTGCGGAGAATATATCGACGATCCGTTGTATGAGGCCGGACTTCGCTGGCACAGCAATGTCGCTCGCCCTATCGGCTCTCAACAATAACTAAAGACCCTGGCGCACCATCGTAACACCTCTTCAGCAATAAGCTGCCATGAGTCTTCGGATTGTAACACCTCCAGCCCCGACCAGCACATACCGATGATTCCAAACTGCATCAAATCTCCCATCCCGATGGCCGGGTGCGACACCGTTTACGCGCAACGTAACTTCAGGCGTAAGACCCGGAAAAGCGCCAACGCTTTTATTCGACAAGTGGCCTTAAACCGTCATCACCTCACACAAGGTGGCCAAAGAAAAGAACATAACCGTCCAAATCCGATACACAGAATCCACGTTGATCCCCTTCATTATCAGCGACCTTCATAGGGATCGCCAAACCACGCGTCGAGAACTCGGTTGCCAGGGCCTCGGGATCAAAGGTGTGTACAAACACATCCCACGCCAATGCTCCCTGCCGTGTAGAATTGGGCGTCGGATCAAGGTCGGATCTTGCTATTTTCAGCATGATTTTCATATCGTCACGACTCATTATGGCGAAAGTTAGAGTTTCGGGATGAGGCCCGGACTGGCACATGAACCCTAACTTCCGCTCGTAAAAATCCAATGTCGCGGCGATGTCGTTCACCATAAAGACGGGCATCACCGAGCCAAATTCGGGAGCGTATGACTTTGAACGCTCTTCCCCGACGATTACCGGTGGGCGCGCAGCCTGTTCAACGGCAGCGTGCTGTAACAAGCCAATTGCTTCATCAAGCTTGTCAGTGAATACCGCCCCATCGATTGAATGTTGGGAGCGATTATCGGTAATGAGGCCAAACAAAGGGTATTTGACGATAGGCCCACCAACCGCAGGCGGTGGATATTGATGCAACGTGGTCACAACGCCAAGATTTTTCAAAACTCCAGCGGCGCGGCCTTTCATTGTGTTGATGTCCCGGCGCAGGTCCCGAAATTCCTCGCTCTTCATCGCCTCCCGCATATCGATCAGTCCGCGACCACCCCACAACGGGTCTTGCGTCGGTGCCGCGCCAACGATCAAGAATCGAAGAATGCATGCGCGAAATTTCTCCAGAAATGAAATGTCATCCACAAATGTCATCAATTCAGCCTTTGTGCCCTTGCCAATCATTCAATTTAATACAGGACTAAATTCGACCCATTAAGCAATGCACAGACGTCTGGATATCGATATGCCCTAACGCTACTTGCAACTTTCGAAAATATGACGATATACCTATTTATAAATGAGCTGCGCTTGAGGCCACGTATCGGCCTGAAGGCGTTGTCAGGTTAGAGATTGCTACTTCATATTATACCAACGAACATTAATTAGAATCCATATGCCGATTTTCGACATCCGATGGACATTATCCTCCAGGGCTGGTCGATGCGTTTGTTCCAGGCCTCGCAACAGAGCGCGACAATCTCATCATAGGGTTTGAATATCCTGCTTGATAAGCAACTGTCGCGTATGAACTGCCAAATGGTTTCGACAGGATTCAATTTGGGCGCTCGGGGCGGTAATAGCAGAAGCGTGATGTTGGGTGGTGAGATAAGCTTGCCAGTGATGTACTTCCAGCGTGGTCGATGATTAGCACGACGTGGGCACCCGGCGCTACCTGGGACTAAATTTAAGCAAGATGCAACTGCATGGCCTCGGTGTTGCGTCGTGGCGGGGCAGATGGCGCCGAAGATATAAGCTGGTTTAGTACGTTGATCCTTGGGTGCGGTGGGTCGGCTGCCGCGTGGCGCACACCTGAAACGCCCCGTAATATTAGATGCTCCACATTGTCCCGCTTTACCAACACCAGGCGACGGCGCGCGTCGAATACCGCCAGTGATGATCTCCCTACCGTTCAAACTCGTCTTCTTTGTATTGGTCGATGGCTGGTATCTGGTCGCGGGCAGTCTGGCGCGCAGTTATGGCCCTTCTTGAACGCTCGCGATGGCGCTGATGGCCTCTGACCGAGGCGTTGCGTTAGCCCTTGGTCGGCGGGCTGGCTCTTGAGGAACTGAAACAGCCCCCGCCGCTATACCCGCTGGAGTGTCAGGTTTTGACGCCTTCGACTCTTGGCTTTTCAACGGCCGTTCACGGCAATCAATCATGGAGAATTCAAAACGTCCGAAGCGGCGATCTGCGCCGAAATCGATTAAGCATCAAGAGCTTGACCGTCATCGTTTGCGCTGGCGATAAACTGGCAAGCGTTCCCAGGGGACTGGCCACCATCGCGTTTCAATATAGTTTTCGCAACAAGGTACAGACCTTCATTGTGCTTGCTCAATTGCAGCGAAACCGCCCGACTCAAAACGGTTTGGGCCTAGGGTTGGTCAAAGGTGTATCCTTCTTTTGGCGTTCGCCGGACAATCGTTGCAACACATTCACCACCTGGGCCCAGTTTTCCGTCCGCCAGTGAATATCAGCGCGCAGCATTTACAGCGGCGGATGCGTCTTCAACATCAGGTGAAATATTAGATATGTGCAATCCACCTGGCAAAGAAATGACGAGCCCTTCCGGCTTTTTCCACATGACGACGTCATCATTCAACGCCTGCAGCACGACACCCTGAACAGTGCCCACCAACTGAAATTCCGGATACGCCCTATCACCTTTAACCCCGTGACCTGGCACCTTTACAGTGGCGATTTGCAGAACGTCGCCGACTTCCGGATCAGGAAGGTTCAGGATAGCGCCCACTTCGGTCGCCGAGATAAACAGCTCCGGTCCCCCTTCGGCTTCCAGGTTTGGTTCAATTGGAATGGGAATTTCCGGGCGCGCTTCACCGACGCTGAAATCAACAATCCAATTCGTTCCATCCTGGCGGATCATTGGCCTCACATCGGATACGGTGGAAATGCGGATCACCGACGCATTTAAAATCGGCAGTTGTTCAATTTTGGTCAAAATACCACGCCCTGCCAAACGCATCAGCGATAAATCCAACGGTCGCCGTTTATCAAAAATTATCCACGTATAACCAACCCGCTTAAAAACCGCCGCACTGACCGGTTCCGGCCATTCAAACACAAGACTGACCGACGCCTTTTTTCCCTTTAATGCCCTCCTCCTGTCGGCGCCCGTAACTTTGCGAAACTGAACAAGACCTTCGGGCTTTTCGGTCGCGGCGG
>JAPKDL010000245.1 GCA_028822585.1 Alphaproteobacteria bacterium
GTGCTTTCAGTGGAATTAGGCCGCCACACACAAAAATACTGCGCCCTTTTGAGCCCGGCGCGTACTGGGAGACGTAAATTTCTTTATCCGAAGTTGAAGAACTGCGTCATACCCTGTTTCAGCGTTTGCATGTGTTGATAGTATTGTTCAAAGCTGCCGTTATAGTTTCCGTCCTGATTACGTTGGGCTTCTCCTTCAAAGTTGTAGTAGCCCGGCGTGCATTGTTTATTGCGGTCGGTACGAGCGCGGTTTTTGACGACTTCGTCGACCCACCATTGTTCCGTATTGTCGGTCGGATCGATGCTCTTGTGGCCGTTTTCTCGGGTGTATTGCACGACGTCGGCGATATATTCCGCCTGGGTCTGCAGCATGAATGTCAGGTTGAATTGGAAGTTCGCCTGATAGCCGCCCATGATGAACAAATTCGGATAGCCTTGGCTGTGTACGCCGAAGACTGTGCGCATGCCATCCTTGTATTTTTCGTTAAGCTCCAGCCCGCCAATGCCACGGATGTCGTTGTAAATTCCCGTGCGCTGGACGGCGAATCCAGTGGCGTAAATCAACGTATCGAGCTCGAATTCAGTCCCATCGTACACGGGGCCCTTTTCATTTATTTCTGTAATACCTTTGCCATCCGTGTGGACCAAGGTCACGTTGTCGCGGTTGAAGGTTGGCAGAAAGACGTCGTCAAAGGTTGGGCGTTTGCAGCGGTGCATGTACCACGGCTTTAATACTTCCGCCGTTTCCGGGTCTTCCACGACTTCCTCGATACGCCGGTGAATGCGCAACATGTGCTCGATGTTGAGGTTCTTCTGTCGGCGAATTTTTTCGTCGCGCGGCAGCTTTGAGATTTCGACCTTTTCTTCCTCGGTGATGAAGGCACCTTTCATGTGTTCCATGCGGCGCTCACGCTGCCAGCCAGGTTTGAGGTCTGCTGCCCATTCCGGGTCGGTCGGACCATCATCGCGAATGTCTATAGCCGAGGGTGTTCGTTGGAACACGTACAAATGTTTGCAAGCTGCCGCCACGCGCGAGATGATTTGCACCGCTGTCGCGCCAGTGCCGATGATGCCTACGACCTTGTCTTTTAAACCCGACAGATCTTGTCCCGTATACTCATAGTCGAAACGGGATGTGTGGAAGGAATGACCCTGGAATTTGTCCATGCCTGCGATGCGTGACAGTTTTGGTTTTGACAGGGTGCCGTTGGCGACAACCACATAATCCGCAGTCATTTTGTCGCCACGGTCAGTCTCAACATGCCAAACTTTTTTGCCCTCGTCCCAGTGCGTTTTCGTCACCGTAGTTTGAAACACCGCCATTTCATATAAGTTATATTCGCGGGCGATTTTGCGGCAATGCTCCCAAATTTCAGGACCTTGCGCGAAATAACTTTTAGGTACGTATTTCAATTCGTCCAGCAGAGGGATGTAATCATAGGACGGCGTGTCACAGGCGATTCCGGGATAGCGGTTCCAATACCAAGTGCCACCCACGTCCGCGCCGCGATCGATAATGCGGATATTCGTTAGGCCGCGTTCGCGCATGCGCGCGGCGGCCAGCAGGCCAGAAAAGCCGCCGCCTATGCAAATGGCTTCCATATGGTCGGTGTACGGCTCGCGCACCGTCCATTCCGGTGCGTGCGGATCCTTTTCAAGTTCCTCGCCGACGTCATAAATGAACTGATCGCGGCCTTCCGGGCGGTAGGCCAGGCGGATGTCGCGTTCATGGTTAAACCGGTCCTCGATCTTGTCATAAAATTCTTGGGTATTCGGTGCCGGTTTCAGCGGGTTGAACGGATTGCGCGCCCGCGGCGGCCGCGGCGCGCGGACTTTATCGCCCGATGGCGCGCCTTTCATCTCCCCAATAGCGTTTCCATCATCCAGTCCTTCAGTATCCCCAAAACCCAATACTTCTGACATGTGGTATTCCCCTATTTCGAATTTCTTTAATACGTAATTTCTATGCTGACATTTCGATTAACATCGCGACACATTTGTCCAGACAAAGCTATGAAATTTTTGAAGTATATGTCTGGATAAGTAATTATACAAAATAAA
>JAPKDL010000101.1 GCA_028822585.1 Alphaproteobacteria bacterium
GAACCGTTCGGAATCACGCTTCAACTTGTCAATCCAGGCTTCGTGCAAACGCCGCTGACCGACAAGAATGACTTTCCGATGCCCTTTCTAATTTCGGCGGAGAAGGCAGCGAAATGCATATATTACGGCCTCAAAAGCGACCACTTTCAAATTGCGTTTCCATTTCGATTTTCGCTCATCATGAAGATCTTGCGGGTGCTGCCGGACGCGCTGTATTTTCGGATTACCCGAAGGATGGTGTTATGACAACGCAACAGACCGCTGCGGCGTACAAGCAATACCTCGAAATGCTATCGCCCGAATCGCTATCGGATCTTCGCGACTATGTAACGCCAGAGGTTCATTTTGCAGACCCGTTTAACGATGTACATGGCGTCACCGCGATGCGGCGTATCTTCGATGATATGTTTGAAGCCGTCTCGAATATCGAGTTCAAGGTCGATCGCATGGCCATTGATAGAGATACTGCACTCATGGCATGGGCATTTACGGGTGAACTGAGAGGGCAGCCCATCAAGTTAGAGGGGATGAGCCGGATCACCTTCGATGCCAGCGGTTGTGTCACCGCGCATATCGACCATTGGGATTCGGCCACGCAATTTTATATTAGGTTACCTGTTATTGGTTGGCTGCTTTCAATCGTTCGCCGTCGCGCTGCAGCACGTTAACTTCGATCGGTATCTTTTTTGCACTTGTGCGCTGTGTCGCAGTCGCAGGTTTGCTGAAGAACAAAGTAACCTGACCCAGTTCGATGCCCCATTTGGTGACCCGGGCTCGATTGACCAGGATGTTATCCGACTGGAGGAACATCCAATCGTTGAAATGGACGCGGAGCCTGGTCTCGCCAACTTTGAGGTTCATGTCATAACGCCAGTTCAAGGCATTACCCTTCGCGTGTCCTAGGGCTACGCCAATGACATCTTCGGCTCGCCCTTGATAATGGTTTTTATCGATTTTCTTGATTGTCCATACGCGGCGGTCTTTCTCGCCATCGCGGTAAACAAACTGCTCGTCCAGAACCAATGTCTGGCCATTCCATTTACCATCGATGTTGACGGTAAACTGCCGCCGTAGATTCCCAAAGCGATCTTCAAAAATTCCCCAAGCACGCGTTTTTCCCGCGAAATAATCTTCCAGCACCAAGCGCGGTGAACCGTCTTTGAAATCTGTGATCTCCATCGCGCCACATCCCGTCAAAAATAAAAACATCAGACAGAATCCCAAGAAATGTTTTTCCATCGATCAGCCTCCATTACCGGTAAAGCATCGGCGCCCGGCGAGCCGTCTTTGAATTGTAATCAGCCGGCGTTCGGTAAGGGCAAAGTTCCAAACCAAGGCAATAGCAATTACCTTGAATACGATAGGCAGCCACGCATAGATCACCGTTAGGGCTGTTTGTCCGGAATCGGTTAGTTGGTCAGGGTCAAAGCCCATGAATGTTACCAGTGGCAGGCCGACCCCGACGGCAAGTGCTTGGGCGAACTTCGTTGCCATGCTCCACAACGCGAAAAGAAATCCCGTCCGTGGTTCGCCATTCTTCCAATGTTCGTAATCGACGACATCGGCCTGAATTGCTGGCGGCAAGACCAGGTCTGCGCCTAACGATGCGCCGGTAATGATGCAAACCAGAAAGAAGGCATCAAACGCGCCCAACTCAATGAGTGGAACACAGCCAAATGCGACGACCGCCAGCGCCATCGAAAAACACCACGTCCGGTGCTTACCAACGTGCCGTGAAAGTTTCTGCCATAGGGGGATCGCGAGAATGGCAGCCAAAAAATATGTTATGATGAATCGTGGCCTGATCGCTGCATCCGCCCCGAGGCTGTACTGCAAATAGAGGATGAACAGGGCGGCAGGCAAACCATTCGCGAAGCCATTAATCATCCATGCCGCGATGAGCCGGCAGAAGGGGCCGTTATTCTTTAAGCTGGAAGTATCGGCCGTTTTTTTCGGCCGTGTCGCATTGTGCCTTGGGTATACATCGGTCTCGGGCACCCGAGAAACCAGGAACCATATGATCGGAATGCCGGTAAGGATGGTTAGCCAGGCGAGTGCCGATAATGCCCCCACCTCGCTATAACCAAACATTATAATGACTGCTGGTAATGCGCTAGCGGAGAGGATGCCCAACAAGGCGCTCGCTTCGCGAGCTGACGTAATTTGCAGGCGTTGACGATAATCCTGACGTAACTCCGCGCCCCATGCGGCGTAGGGAATTGCAACAAGTGTCCAGCCTAAATACAAAACACCTGACCAGATCAGCAGATAAGTCCAATCGACCTCAGGCGGTGGCGAGACGATGCGAACTAGTCCAATTGCGGCGATCGCCGCACCGAAGATGATTAGCGGTTTTCGACGTCCGGCGGACCAGCGAAACGTGTCGCTGACCCTTCCGATAATTGGATCCGTAACGACGTCGAATAACCGTGCGGCGAAAAGAACGCCGCCCGTTAGAGAAAGGCCTAACCCGAAAGTGGTGCCGTAGAGTGCAGGTAGATAGATGTATATTGGGATTGTCGGTATCGCGAGAACGAAGCCAGGCAGGGCATAGGCCAGTAAAGTTGTTCGGTCCAGGCTCTCTTCCCGCGCTGGCGTCACGGTTTGACCAACGTGTATTGGGCCACATTGATGGCACCAGTTCGAAAGCCAGCTTCGCAATAAGCTAGGTAGTACGTCCAGAGGCGCCGGAAACGATCGTCAAAACCCAGGTTGGAAATTTTCAGCCACCGAGTTTGGAACTCCTGGTTCCACAGACGCAACGTTTCGGCGTATGATGTGCCAAAGAAATGCCTGTCCTCTAATTCAAGCCCCGCGTCGCGAACACATTTTTCAAATCGCTCCGGAGACGGTAGCATGCCACCCGGGAAAATGTATTTTTGGATGAAGTCGGGACGGTTGCAGTATGCCTCGTACCGCGAGTTATTGATCGTGATGAACTGAATGCCGGCCCTGCCGCCCGGACGCAGAAGCGATCGGACCTTGTCGAAATAGGTCGGCCAGTTTTCCTGACCAACAGCTTCGAACATTTCGATGGAGACCACGGCATCAAAGGACCCAATAATGTCGCGATAATCCTGCAGGCGAATGTCTGTTTTTGCGCCTAGCCCGGCAACGCGCAATCGTTCCTGTGCGTATTTTCTTTGTTCGACAGAGAGCGTTAGACCCACCACATTACTGTCATAGTCGCGCGCGGCTATTTCCGCAAACCCACCCCATCCACAGCCAATTTCGATGACCTGAGAACCAGGTTCCAGATTAACAGCATCCGCAAGTCGACGATATTTAGCCTGTTGCGCTTCGGCTAACCCCTGGTTTGGGGTTTCGAACAGCGCCGAAGAATACGACATCGTTTCATCGAGCCAATGGCCGTAGAATTCATTACCCAAGTCGTAGTGAAATGAAATATTGCGGCGGCTTCCCTTTCGGGTGTTTGCGCGCAAAGTATGTTGTATGCGATTCCAAAGTTTTTGAATTTTTCCCGCTGAAAGCGTGTATTCTAGGGTATCTAGATTTTCAGCACCGAACTGCAATAGGCCCACCAGGTCTGGACTATCCCAATCCCCGTCGACATAGGCTTCGGCGAGGCCGATATCGCCACCGAAGATGAGGCGGGTAATCGCGCGGTCGCGAAACAATCTAAAACTTGCGTCCGATCCGAATTTTGGCCCCTCTTGCGTTCGCCTGGAACCATCGGAGAACTCAACAGAGAGGCGACCCTGCCCGATATGCCGCATGAGACGCAACATGAGATGCTGGCGAAGCGTTCGTAATTTATATCTTTTTAACATTGTCACTTCGGTGGGGACGGTAACGTCATGAAGGCTCATGCTGCTTTACCTGTTTTCGTATCGGAGGCGGCGGTATGGACGATGCTTGTGCCCACCGCGGATGCAGCTGGTTGATGGCGGTAAACTGGCAACCCTTTCAGCCACAGCCGAAAGGCCTCCCAATGGATCCCGGCGATAATCTTGAATGCCATGGCTGGATAGCGGGACAGTGCAGCGGTCAGCGCTTTGCTCGAAAACGTACTGCGACGTCCGCTAAATGTTGCAGCGAACAATGGCCCCGCGCGATCTTCCTGTTGGATCGAAATTTTTACTGAATACGCTGGCGCTACTATTCGAAAATGATACTTGCAGTCCATCGGTAGGAAGGGAGAAACGTAGAAATGCTTGTCGCAGGATTGGCGGATGATTTTGTGTTTCGGGCCGTCCACTGGGATGACATAGGTATGCCGTTCGTTAAACGTATTGCTTACCTCATATAAGACGGCGGCTAAGCCACCGTCGCGGCTATAGCAAAAATAGACAGTCAGTGGGTTGAATGCGTAACCTAGGATCCTCGGATAGCAAAGAATGCGAATTGGTCCGCCATCGGGTTTGAGTCCGGCGTTCGTGAGCTGACTATTTACCCAATCTCGCAAGGGCATGCCGGAACCGGAGCCGTGGTCTCGGTCCCAAAAGCTGATCAACGACCATCGGTTATATCCAAAAAGAGCATGGTCCTGATCAAGTAGTGTTAGTTCGTCGATATCAAGTAACAAGGAGAAGACGCGGTATGACAGTCGATGACACCGCGGTCGCGTTCGATCGTGAACAACTGTTCCCTCGTAAAGCGCTGATTGATAAGTCACAACTATGCTGCCGCGTGAATTGATTGTGGCAGCGCGATACGGCCAGATTCTTCCGGTACAGTCCAGGGACGCCGCACGCCGCCGACAGCTTCTGCTACCGCGAGGCCAGACTGCAGTGCGTCTTCGTGAAAGCCATAACCAAAATAACTGCCGCAAAACCATGTGTTGCGTCGACCTTGCAGGGACCAAAGGTGCTGCTGTGCATTTAGGGCTGCTCGATCGAACAACGGGTGGTCATAGGAATATTCACCGATAACGCTCTTGGAATTGGGCTCTATATAAGGATTAAGTGTCACGAAAAGCGGATACGCCGGGTCGATCCCTTGCAGCCTATTCATCCAGTAAGTAACGCAGAGTGATGTTTCTTCGCCAATTTTCTGCGATTGCAGATAGTTCCAGCTAGACCAGACCCGCTTGCGTTTCGGCATTAGGCGAATGTCGTTATGGAGAACGGCGAGGTTTTGCGAGTAGCGAATTGCGCCAAGCAATCGACTCTCCTGTGTATCGGCGTCTGCCAATAGACCCAATGCCTGGTCTGCATGTGTCGCGACCACGACGTGATCGAACCTGCGGCGGCCCCCACCATCGCTTTCGACGAATACAGCGCCGTCATTGCGATGCACAGACTTTGCCGGTAGGCCGAGGAGAATGCAGTCCCGGTAGCCTTGGGTCAAACGCCTAACATATTCCTGACTGCCACCATCGACCGTCCGCCAGGTGGGCCTGTTGACAACCTCTAGTAGGCCGTGACTCTCGAAGAAACGAATGAAGGCTACAGCGGGAAAGTTGAGTATTTCGGTTGCGCTGGCCGACCAGATTGCCGCCCCCATTGGCAACAAATGATCGTCAATGAAGGGCTTAGAATAGTGATGCACCTGTAGAAAATGCCCTAGCGACCAATCGGCGGAATTCTTATTAGAGAGAAATTTTGGCGCGTCACGATAAAACCGCCGCACATCCTTCAGCATCGACCAAAACCGAGGCCGGATAATATTTCGGCGCTGCCCGAGCATGCTGTTTATATCCGTGCCGGAATACTCCATCCGACCGTCATCCAGTGAGGCCGCAAAAGACATTTCGCTGTCCTTGGTTGGAACATCGAGATGCTTGAATAACGCGGTTAGATTTGGATAGTTGCGTTCGTTGAAAATAATGAAACCGGTGTCGACCGGAACCGCGCCATCGTTTACTGGAGCTTCGACCGTATTTGAATGGCCCCCAAGCCGATATTCTCGCTCGTAAACTGTGACTTTATGCTTCTGTGATAGAAGCCAGGCGGCACTCATTCCGGCAATGCCAGAACCAATAACGGCGATATCGAGTATCGGACTGCTTTTCAACATAGGTACCACGACATTAGATAGTGAGACATGACGGCAGGTTGCCCTTCATTGAATTGGATACGGAGTTGCTTGTGTCCTGGATCACCGCAGCAGACAGAAAGCTTGTAGGTATTGTGATCTAGAAGTCAAAATTCACCGTAAAACCCATATGATTGCGCAAAGAAAAGTTATATCGATCCAAGGTAAACCTGCGCGTGATCCGGCAATTATCGACAGTTCCGTCAAAATAGTAGAGTGTATCCGCACCGCCATGGTCGGCCGGAACGGAGGCGTCGCATTGAACGATAATTTAGTCGCGGTAGCGAATACCAGGGATCGTGAGGCGTTTGCTGAACTCTTCGGTCATTTCGCCCCTCGTATCAAAGCGTTTATGCTGAAAAGAGGCTGCGATTCGGCAGCCGCGGAAGAAATAGCGCAGATGACGCTCGTTACGGTTTGGCGAAAAGCGACGCTTTTTAAACCGCAAAAAGCATCTGCCGCAACATGGGTATTTACGATTGCTCGTAATTTACACATTGATACGATTCGCAAGTCAAAGCGACCGGCGCCAGATCCGACTGATCCGTTTTTCGTGCCCATGCCCGAGAAACCCGCAGATATGTCAATTGCCGAGCAACAAGATGCGAATAAAGTGCAAGCGGCGATTTCTACCCTGCCATCCGAACAGCAGGACGTTTTACGCCTCTCGTTCTACGAAGAGAAATCTCACGGGGAAATCGCCAAACAGCTTGGCGTGCCGCTTGGTACCGTCAAATCCAGAATGCGGCTTGCGTTTGGCAAAATCCGAAATGTTATCGGAGACATCGAATGACTATTCAACATCATATTAACGATCCGCTACTCGTCAGCTATGCGTCCGGTGGGTTGAGTGAGGGCTGGTCGTTGCTCGTCGCAACGCATGCGGCCCTATGTCCGACCTGCCGGGACCGTGTGTCAGCGGCGGAAGCGATTGGGGGCGCCCTGATAGAGGCGCTAGAACCTGTTCCTTTATCGCACTGTGCATATGCCGATGTAATTGGCCGATTAGATACGAACATTACCGTTGAGACTGATGTCGCCGAAAAACCAGTGGTCCTCGCGGAATCGCCCCTACCGGAACCTCTTCGCAGCTATGCGCTCGTTAGCCAGGATGAAGTATTGCCCTGGAGAAGACTTGGCTTGGGTGCGTTTCATATTCCAATTCTGATGCAGGACACAACGATGTCTGCCCGACTCTTGCGGATACCGGCCGGGCGCCCGGTACCCGAGCACGGGCACGGCGGCTTGGAACTGACACTTGTCCTTTCCGGAGCATTTATGGATGGCGAGGACCGGTTTGGCCCTGGCGATGTGCAAGAAGCAAATGAAGATTTGATTCACACTCCGCATGCCGTTGCAGGGGAAGACTGTATCTGTCTTGCCATAACCGACGCGCCCCTGAGATTCAGTAGCCGCATCGTTCGAATGATGCAGCCGTTGCTGAACATTTGATCAACTCTTGGAGGTTTGTCGTATCGTAGATATCTTCAAACGCGTAACTTGGCCGATAGTCTTGGCAACATGGGCGCCATTTAAAGTTTTCTACGATGGATCCTATCTGCTTTGTATCCGGGAGATCGCGTTTGCCGGTGCCAGTCGTGCGCCACGTGTATCGCTTGGATCGACGTCAGACGAATGATCGATGGCGACGTCTCATCCGGCCTTTCGAAAACACGAGCGCTGTCTCGTTCTAATCCACTCGACGTAAGTGGCGAGCTTGTATCTGGCGATAAAGCCTTTGCAAAGGTATGGAAAAATTGGCCCACTTTCGATCGCTCGCGCAGCTCTTGCGAATACAGCCGTTCGTGTGATTACTAAACTGCGTCTATAGTTTCTTTCTAAAGTTTTGGCCATCTCTCCTGACGATGCTCCGAAACAGCTAAACATGATGTGAATAAACTATTGATCGTAAGTCGCGCGCGTCCATACCCTTTGCTGTTTGGGCCGCCTTCGCAATTCTCCTTAATTTTAGTATCCGGCACCTGAATTCGAAACCTGATTAACGATGACGCAAGTGCTGAATCATGCTCGTGGTTACGGGTGTTTCGGATTGGCGTTATTCGCAAAAATGACCAGCTGCGGCTGCGTAACCACCGTCAGCTCCGTCCACAAAATGCATGTGACCCGAGGTCTGTATAGAGGGCACGACGTACGTCATAAGCGTCTCGTTTTGAAGATGCATATAGAAGCGAATGATTCTGGCTGCCGTCGCTTCCTCCAATAATGAGCGCAACTCTCCAACGACAGCCACTGAGCAGTCCACTGTCATCATCATGCCGCCGTCGAACTTACGAAAGTCTGTATGTTGCGAGATCTCTCCGCGGTATAGCGTCGCCTTGAAATAGCTAACCCTCAAACCGAATTCAAAATGAGTCAAGAAACCGCTGCGGTGGAAAGGACGTGTATTCGCCGTAGCCAAATCGGTCTATTTTTTGCGCTACGGGAGCTTGTGGCGTCATCGAGTCAGAGGGCCAGCCCACGCGCGGCCCTCGCTGAGGCACGGGGCTGAGGCTGGTGCTTTCTTCGAGTGATGCGACTACATAGAAAATCGTTTCGGCGAAGTTAGCCCGCGACCCTCCGGTGTTGGTTTGACGATCAAGGAAAGAGTTTCACCTTGTAGCGATTGTATTGAGCCCCATTGGATGAAAGGCCGGTCAGATATGGTTCTTCGTCACCATCCACGGGATCAAGGTAGATCGAACCGTTCTTGAGTTCCGTTTAGGCCCATTCAAGTCCGCCGCTGGTAAACAAGGCATAGCGAATATGATTGGGTGCTTGCCAATATGCCACCTGTATATCGCAATTCGAGGCTCGAATGTCCGTAATGCTGATCATGCCGACGCGAACGCCCAGGTTCATATCGTGCGCCGCTCAAGCTGTGACGCGAGACAGAGTTGACCGTAACGCATTCTGCTTGAGATGGCGCAACGACGAACCCCGCATCGTTGCCTCCGAAGGTACATAGATGAAGACCGCCACTTAATGCATTTGAGATTTTGCAGATTGCGCCGGACCCCACCAAATTCACCGATTTTTTGTCCAGCCGCTATTGCCACTCTGGAACCTATAACGTCTGAGATTCTGACAACCCAGTCGTTCGGCAACGCTGCATACCCCGCGGGGTTGGCGGATTACGAGAACTGGTTCGACACAGGTAAAGGCTCGTGCCAAGATTCCTTATAGATATCTCCTGGTCCCCGGCACTATTGTCCGTTGAAGTCTACTCGACCCAGAACGTTATCGTCTTGGAATCTGAAACTGGAAAGGCATGGGGTGTCTTGGCAATTGATTGCGCCAAACCTATAGCGGAGCCTGTTATCTTTTCCATTAAATTAAAGGGTCATAGGACCATTGCAGAAGTGCCTGGCGCTGTCGGCGCCGGCAAAAAATATCACCCGGCTCACAATTGGCGCGAATTTGACCCGCGTGCCGTGAAAATGATCTCCAGCGTTTGATTTGAATGCTGTCGATTTTGGGTAATCGCCTTCCGAGGAAATATCGGCAATACCATTGAAACCATCCCCTTGGATCAGGCCCATATATCCAGCCCTTTTGTTTCCACACGGAAAGTGGTTGGCGGCTTTTTGAGCCAAAATAATTTAATTTAGCATCGGGCTTGTCGCTAGTCTTGGCATTTTGGAACCACTCTTCAGGAAGTTCGTCCACACAATCGTTGCAGTATTTTCCTTCGAAGACGCCCATTTCCAGCATTTGTTTTGGCGATAAATGCGGTTGAAAGACGGCAGAAAAATCCTTTCCCATCGGCGCAACAAGTTCATAGCAGTACGCCGACTGCATCTTGTCGTTCACCTGGATGATGTCGCCAACGTGCATTTCCATGCCTTGTGCCTATCGGTGGGTGGCGTTGAGTGATACGGATCGTGTCATTGGGTTGTCCCGAAATTTACGGAGCAAGCGGTTTTTCGTCCTCTCGATGCCCGCCTTTTGATACCAGGGGCGTCACTTTGGTGCTTAGCATCGACGACGACAGAGTCGTCATGCGGTTGCAGTACAGATTGGATGGTGTTGGCAATCTGTACGGTGAACCGTTCGAGGGTTTACAGGCGTTTTGCATATGCCTCTACCACCCGCGCCAGCTTACTGATGCAATAAGGATCTGAGCGCAGATTAGCAATGCTGCAACCGACTCGATTGTTCGAGAACACGCTACCAAAGTACTCTTCTCAACCGAAACGCGGGCTGCCCGGAGTTGATCTCCGACTATCTGCAAGATCGCTGTGTGACATACATGGTTTGTAATATTCATGCTTAGTTCTTCCATATCCGTTGTATTGTTTACGGGCCGCAGCGGTCGTTAGATCATGCAAGACGTAAGATCTTCAACCTTCATGTAGCTGAGCGGGTCATGCCCTTTTGCTGTTTGGATTGGATAGATGATCGTCTTTACGCCTATCGCGTGGCCTTACATCACTTCTGGATTTTTATATGCACAGTTTACTACAGGTTGAAGTCGGTAACCCGGAAGAAAGTAGACCCAAACCGGCATCGGGGATCTGAAGTTGCGCTGGCCTCTCACTGTGGCTGTCACGGCGTAGTTGATGCTCCGCGCCTTGCTGTCTTAGCTGGGACACCGACGATGGGCCGAGCCAGACTTGCAGATATCGCGAGACGGCAGGGCTTTTCGCCCTTGGGCCCGCGACTGACTTACCGGCACTGAACTCATTCTTCGAAAGGCCGCGACAGCGAACGCCGCAAACCGAGGTATTGCGGCGCTGTGTCGCTGCGCAGGCGCTGGCAGGTATGCCTT
>JAPKDL010000023.1 GCA_028822585.1 Alphaproteobacteria bacterium
CGATTGTTGTGGAAGTTAGCGACACTGGCGTCGGCGTTCCCGATGACAACTGGGGCCGTTTAACCGAACCGTTCGTGCACGGCGAAAGTAACCCTTATAAATCACAGGAAAGGGTGGGCTTGGGGCTGTCGATTGTACGGTCCCTTGTGACTCTTAATGGCGGCGCTTTAACCATAAAAAGCGAAGTTGGTGTGGGGACCACGGTATTGGTGTCGTTTCCGACCTAAGGTGACGGGAGCTGAAATTCATTTCCATGAGCCTTGTCGATGCAGTCCCGAGGTGCTTAACATTGACGCCTAGGAATTAATTGTTAAGGGGACGTCATGGAAAGTCGCGCGGTGGATTATATCATTGTAGGCGCGGGGTCGGCGGGGTCGGTTCTCGCAAATCGCTTGAGCGCTGATGGCCGCCATCAGGTTTTGTTGTTGGAAGCCGGTCGGCCCAGTCATCCGTGGTCGCGTATTCCTATCGGCTTCGCCAAACTCATCGATAACCCGGCCGCCAATTGGTGCTATTCGGCGGAACCGGAGGAAAACACCGACAATCGCCGCATCGAAGTGCCCCGGGGGCGATTGTTGGGTGGGTCCAGCGCCATCAACGGCATGGTGTTCGTGCGCGGCCAAGCACAGGATTTCGACACCTGGGGACAGCTTGGCAATCGCGGCTGGAGTTATCGAGATGTCCTGCCGTTCTTTCGATCCATGGAGAGCTACGATGGTGGCGACGACGAATTCCGGGGCCGCGACGGGCCGTTGAAAGTTTCCGACATTCACGAACGTGGTCCTTTGTACGACGCTATCATCGAGGCGGCGGGCCATGTGGGAATACAGCCGACAGGTGATTACAATGGCGCGTCGCAGGACGGCATTGGCATGACCCAGGCGACAATCCGCAACGGGCGGCGTATGAGCACGGCGCATTGTTACCTGGACCCAGCGAAGTCTCGTGCTAATTTGCACATTGAAACTGGGGCGCTGACCGAATGCCTGATTTTGGAGGGCAAACGCTGCGTTGGGGTTCGCTATTTGGTCAACGGCGTCGCGCATGAAGCGCGCGCAGGACGCGAAGTGATCGTCAGCGCCGGGTCGATAAATTCACCGCAGCTGCTTGAATTATCCGGTATTGGCCAACCCGAACGCTTGAAAGATTTAGGCATTGAGGTGCGGCATGGCTCGCCTGGCGTTGGAGAAAATTTACGTGACCATTATGCGCCCCGCATGAAGTGGGATGTCGTCCAAAAGGGCCTGACCTACAACGACAAGGGACGTGGGCTGGGCCTGGTGTGGCAAGCACTGAACTATGCCCTGACCAATAACGGTCTGCTGGGATTGCCGGCGACGCCGATCCGCGCCTATGTCCGCACGCGGGAAGGGTTGGAAAGCCCGGATGCGGGTATTTCATGGCTGCCATTCCTGGCGAATGCCAAGCGCAAGCTGTCAAGCCGGTCGGGAATTACGGTGATAAGCCACGCCTTGCGATCAGACAGCACCGGCAGCATCCATATTTCATCCGTCGATGCCAAAAGACCGCCCGCGATCCGGTTTAATTTTTTGTCGTCTCCGCTGGATTGCGACATCACCCTCGCCGCCATGCGGATTGCGCGCAACATTATGAATGCGCCATCTATGGAAGGTATTCTAGGCGGGGAATTTGCGCCGGGCCCGTCCGTCCAATCCGACGACGAAATGCTGGGCTGGGTCAAGGCGAACGCGGAAACGACCTATCATCCAGTGGGCACGTGCAAGATGGGGTCTGACCCCATGGCGGTGGTGGATGACCATTTGCAGGTGCGCGGCGTTCAGGGATTGCGGGTCGCAGATGCGTCCATTATGCCGACGCTGACATCAGGCAACACCAACGCGCCGTCCATAATGATCGGCGAAAAGGCTGCGTCCATGGTGCTTGAAACCGCCGCCGCTGCGTAATGCTGCGAACAGGGGTTAAGCTATGAAGATCACCAAGGTGACCCCGATGCACGCGGAATAATTTCTGTTCGTCCGAATCAAAACACATTCCGGCCTACATAGGGTGGGGGAAGGCGACCCCTGGGGGCGGATCGAAGCGGCGGTAGCGGACTCCGCCAAATTTGCGACCTATCTGGAGGGCAAAGGCCCTTTTCCAATTGAACGCCATTGGGACGTGATGTACCGGTTCTCCTATTTTAAGGGCACGCGATCAACGCTGCGGTTTCTGCCATCGACAATGTCCGGTAGATGCGGGAGGTCGCGGGTGACGATATGGATATCTGTATTGAACTTCACCGCTGCCTGACGCCGGCCGAAGCCGTGGTGTTCGCGCGTGGGATCGAGGGATATCACCCGATGTTCCTGGAAGACCCGATGCGGTTTGAGGATGCGGACGCGATGGCGCGCATCGTTGATAAAACCCACATTCCCATTGCTACCGGCGAGCGGCTTTCGACGATTTATGAATTTCAGGTGTTATTCACCCACAATGCGGTGAAATATGAGCGGGTCGATGTGTGTCTGTGCGACGGCATCACCGGCAGCCGCAAGCTCGCGGTCATGGCCGAAGTGCACAATGTCATGGTGGGGCTGCACTATCCGCTGTCGCCGATGGGACTGGTCGCGTGTTTGCGGCTCGACGCAGCGATTCGTCCGCCGATTAGCAAACGGGCGCTCATGCGGATGCATGCGGACGGTTTGCCCGTCGATCAATAGGCTAAGCAGTGGCGGTTCTAAGACGGTCCGCCCAACCGTAGCCCGCCAGCCAAGGTGCCAGGTTTTCCGCGCTGGGCGCGTCGCCATCAACGGCTAACTTCGTGCGCCAGGCCAAGCACAACATACAGGAAATCACCGGAGGCCCGCCTGCGCCTGCGACGTCCGCGATGGGTGCCAGCGTCGGCATGCCGGTCCCTAACAACACGATTGCGTCCAAGGTGGGGTATTGTTCGCGTAGCGGCGTTATGGCATTGCGAGCCGAGTCGCCGGTCAGGCTGTAAATTGGATGGAAGGCACCGTCGACGCCTACTGCCTTGACGCAATCTCGCACCGTAAATCCCCGACTTTCCCAATAGCCGATGCTGGCTTCGGTTAAATCGTCCGGATAGGGCGATACCAATCCAATGTTCTGGGCGTTGAGCGCCCGCAACGCATCGGTGATGGCGAGCGCGGAAGTGATCAGCGGATACCCCCGTTCGGTTTTGATCCGGTCGACCAACGCGTCTTCTGAATCTTTGCCCGCCACATAAGATGCGCCCGTACAGCAATACGCGACCGCTGAGAGGGGGGCGACGCCGAATTGATCGAGATAAGAATCCGTGCTTGGCCAATAATCCCGCATGCGCTGCATCAGCGACTCGCTTGGCGAGGTGATCCGGGCGTTCAACAGCGCGTAGCCAGGTGGCCAAAGAATAGCGAATTCAGGTTCGACGGTGGTGTTGGCCTGGGGCGTCAACGCGCCAACCAAACCCTTGGGTCCATATTCCAGCACTGCGGCACCCCCTTTAATAAATCTCTCTAAAAAATATTTGGGACCCTGGGTCTTTACCAGTGATTATTGCTATAAGGAAGTGAGGTGCGCCAAGCGTCAATCGTGTGTCAGGAGAAACATTGCATGGAATGGTCGACAATGCCGGATGGGTCGGTCGATTGGATGACCGTGTTTCAGTTGCCGAAAGTGGGGTTTTTGCCATTTATGGACCGGGCCGGCACCTGTGAAAAACTGTGCGAATGCTTTCTTTTGATCATCGATTCGCTGTTCGCCCGTATTGGTGACGTGGATATTCTCGCTACCTACCACAAAACCGCCGAGGAATTTTTTCGGGTGCGCCGAATGAAGGGGCGTTGTCTGGACAAAAGTTCAAGCTGCGCATGGTGATGATGCGCGTCATGAATGATCGCATCACTCGCGCCCACGATTACGAATCGATGATAGCCAGTGAAAATGAGGCGATTAGCGACACACGTCAGAATGACGAAGACCCAACAACGGAGTTGGAGAGGTAATGTCATTACTCGATGGTCGATTGTCAGAAGATCAGCGTGCGTTTCAGGATAGCGCACGCGGTTTTTCGCAAGAACAAATGGCACCCTTCGCCGCAGAGTGGGACGCGGATCGTATATTCCCCGAAGAAGCGTTGCGTGCAGGCGCGGCATTGGGGTTTGCGGGGGTATACGTGCGCGAAAAACACGGCGGATCCAATTTGAGCCGGGCGGACGCGGCAGTGATTTTTGAGGAGCTGGCCGCTGGGTGTGTGTCAACGGCGGCGTATATTTCCATCCACAATATGGCGAGCTGGATGATCGATTCCTTCGGTACCGAAATACAACGAGCCCGGTGGCTGCCGAAGCTGATGACGATGGAGCACTTCGCAAGTTACTGTTTGACCGAACCGGGGTCAGGGTCCGACGCAGCCGCCCTGGCGACGAAAGCGCGGCGGGACGGCGATGATTATGTATTGAACGGGTCGAAGGCGTTCATTTCGGGCGGGTCACGGAGCGACATCTATGTTTGCATGGTGCGCACCGGCGATGACTCGCCGGGCGGAATTACATGCGTGGTCGTGGAAAAAGATGCGCCGGGTCTGAGCTTCGGTAAACAGGAACGCAAGCTTGGTTGGAATAGCCAACCGACCGCAGCTGTCATTTTCGAAAACTGCCGGGTACCTGTCGCCAACCGGATTGGCGCGGAGGGTGATGGTTTCAAGATCGCGATGAAAGGTCTTGATGGTGGTCGGGTGAATATTTCGGCGTGTTCAATTGGTGGCGCGCGCGCTTGCTTGGACGCCGCCAAGGCTTACATGCTCGAACGCAAACAATTCGGCAAACGACTTGCTGATTTTCAGGCGCTACAATTCAAGCTGGCGGACATGGCCACGGAATTGGAAGCTGCGCGATTGATGACGCATCACGCCGCCCGCGCGATTGATGACGGAGACGTCGACGCGACCATGTATTGCGCCATGGCGAAGCGCTTCGCCACGGATACCGGATTTACGGTGTGCAATGACGCCCTACAACTTCATGGCGGCTACGGATATCTGCGCGATTATCCGATTGAACGTTATTTACGCGATGTCCGGGTGCATCAAATTCTGGAAGGAACCAATGAAATTATGCGGGTGATCGTATCGCGAAAGCTCCTGGATCAATGACGAAGTCGGACCTTTTGTTTGATGTCGCATCCGGAGTCGCCGTTGTGACGCTTAACCGCCCCGACGCGATGAACGCGCTGACCTTGCTAATGATCCATGCATTAACCGAACAGTTGCGCGATTGGGCGAAAGATGATTCGATCTCTGCGGTTGTGGTCCGGGGCGGGGAGGGGCGGGCGTTTTGCGCGGGTGGCGATATTCGCGCCCTTTATGACGCACGTGAAGAAGTTAGGGGGCTAACCGAAACCTTTTTTTGCGCCGAATACCGACTGGATCATCTGGTGTATCATTATCCAAAACCTTATGTCGCGTTGATGGACGGTATCGTCATGGGCGGCGGAGTCGGCATATCGCTGCATGGGAGCCATCGGGTGGTGTGTGAAAAAACCATGTTCGCCATGCCGGAAACTGGGATCGGGTTGTTTCCCGATGTGGGCGCGTCGTATTTCCTGCCGCGTTTGTCGGGCGAACTCGGCATGTTTCTGGGACTGACGGGGCATCGTTTGCGTGCGGCGGATTGTGTATATGCGGGAATTGGCGATTATTTTATACCGATGGGCCGGCACGATGATATTGTCGCTGTATTGCGCGATGGTGGTGATATTGCGACGACGTTGGCCGGGTTGAGCGAGGTTGCAGGGGTGCCGCCACTGCGCGACCAACGTGATTGGATTGACCGGTGCTTTGGCGCGGGTTCTGTTTTGGAAATATGGAGCGCCCTGAACAAAGAAGAGTGCGAAGACGCGAAGGACGCCCTCACAGCGTTGCGGACCAAATCGCCGCTCGGCTGTATGATCACCCATCGGCAATTACGGTCCGGGGCAGCGATGGATTTTGATGCGTGCATGAAAATGGAATTCCGGATTAGCCAACAGGTCATGGCGGGCCATGATTTTTTTGAAGGCGTGCGGGCGTTGATCATCGACAAGGACAACAAACCGGAATGGCGCCCGGGCGTCCTGTCGGATGTAACGCCGGACATGGTCGCGAGATTTTTTGCGCCGCCGTCCCAGGGCGACCTCACGTTTGATACTAATTAGAGACGAAGGAGATCGAAAATGACGACGATTGGATTTATAGGACTGGGCAATATGGGTGCGCCCATGGTGAAAAACCTGCTGGCGGCGGGCCATACGGTGAAGGCGTACGATATTGTGCCAGAATTGTTGGACGCCACCCAGGCGACCAAAGCCGAGTCCGCCGCTGGTGCGGTCAAGGGCGCGGAGATGGTGATCACGATGTTGCCGGCGGGCCCGCATGTGAGCGGCGTGTATATGGAGTCTGTGCTGGATAACGCTGAAGCGGGCGCCTTGCTGATAGATTGTTCGACGATTGACGTGGAAACTGCCCGCGCCGTGGCGGCGGTGGCGGCGGAACGGGGATTAGACATGCTGGACGCGCCGGTGTCCGGCGGCGTCGGTGGATCGGAGGCGGGAACGCTGACCTTTATGGTTGGGGGGCCGGATCAGGCGTTTGAAAAGGGCAGGCCGATTTTAGAGGTGATGGGCAAAACCATCGTGCATACCGGCGGCAGTGGAAATGGCCAGGTCGCCAAGATTTGCAACAATATGATCCTGGGTGCGACCATGATTGCGGTGGGCGAAGGGTTTGTCATGGCGGAAAACCTGGGTTTGGATAAACAGGTGCTGTTCGACATCGTCTCGACCTCTTCAGCGTCATGTTTCGCGATCACATCGCATTGCCCGGTTCCCGGACCCGTTCCGGAATCTGCGGCGAATCGGGATTTCCAGGCGGGCTTTACTGCAGCCATGATGTTGAAGGATTTGAAGCTGGCCCAGGCGGCGGCGCAAACGGCGGGAACAGCGACACCCATGGGGGCGGCTGCGGCGGCAATGTTCGGGTTATTTTGCGGCGCTGGGAATGAAGCGCTGGACTATTCTGGGATTATCAAGATGATTCGCGGAAAATAGAAAAAATATTGTACTAAAGGCGTATATTATATAAGTCAAGGCAGGGTATTTAAGGTAAATATCGAAAAAGGTGTACAGTATGGCCGTAAAAACGGATTATCTGCAGTCAATCCACTTAATTGAACGCTTGCATCGACAATTTCTTGAAGTTGTCAAAAACGAACTCGATCGTCACGGATACCAGGATATAAATAATATTCAGGCAGTGATTATTTATAATATTGGTGAAGATGAGCTGACCGTTGGTGAATTGACCAACAGAGGTTACTATTTGGGCTCTAATGTTTCGTATAACGTGCGAAAAATGGTTGAAAACGGCTATTTGATACAGGAGCGGTCGACACATGACCGGCGATCCATTCGCGTTCGCTTGTCGGAACATGGATTAAAATTGCGTTCTATCGTCGATGAAATGTTTGATCGGCACGCGGAACGGATTGGTGCGGACACAGTGCCTGTCGAAGATTTAAAACAAGCCAACACCATACTGCTTCGTTTGGAGCGTTTCTGGAGTGGCGGCATGGGGTTTGGCATTAGTCGGTTATAGGGCGACGACATGCTGGGCCGTGCTGAAGAACGCGTCATTCTGGAGTTTTTTAAATTGGCCGCTATGGGAAGGTTTCGGCGGTTGATACGAAAACAGCGCCGAAGTCTCCATTGTAGGGGACCCGGCGCAGGGCGAAACGATTATGAAGTGGACAGTGATCCGAAAACTTCAATATGGAATGAACAAAAACAAGAATACGTAAACGCCGCCCGCCGTCGGGAGACGCATTTAAAGATCTGGCCTTTCGTTACCGCCCCTTTGGACTTTCTGACAACGGGTTAGTCAGAAAGGGCGGCGACTCGGGTACGCAAGTTGACCAGGATGGTTACGGCCCACATGAACGCGCCACTCACCAAGAAAACGATTGGATCGATGAAGGCGTCCCCCATCGCGCAAATGGAGAGAATCAAAAGCGTTGAGATAGGAAACGAAAAGGCCAAAATTCTAATGGCTAAACGGGATTTCCTTTGTCTCCAAGAACAGTATGTCGGCCAGCGTGTCATAATGTCCGCCGATTAACAGAGTTTTGCGTGTTTCCATGCGCGCTGGGTACGTCTTCAGGCCCGGCTCTTTTTTCAATACTGAAAATACTTTGTGACAGCCAGAGTATGGGCGCTGGAACGCACGGGTCGGCGGCGCAGTCGTTCGGAGGGGCGCGTGTGTTTGAGGCAAAAACATAACTGACAAGCATTATCGAACGTCTGCATTCAATAGCTTTAACGTTGCTAAAGCCTTCCGCGGCTACCCCAGAACATTGAGGCTGGAATTTAGATACAGATTCTGAAATGCCCTCTATGAAGGCGCCCGCAACGAACTCAAACGGTTTGTTGCCGGCTTAAAGCCGAAGGGCGTCCGTCACTTTTGCCGAGACCAATCCGCTTTGCGAAATTTGACCGTTGTGCCGAGTAATTGGGCGCGACCATGGGGTAGTCGGGTTTAAGGCCCCATTTGGATCGGTATTGATCTGGCGTCAGACTATAGGTCGTCCGGAGGTGACGTTTTAACATTTTCAGTTTTTTGCCGTCTTCCAAACACACAATATAGTCCGGCGTTATGGATTTTTTAATAGGTACGGCGGGGCGCAGATGGCTGGTGTTGTCGGCGGATCCGTTTTCGATCCCGTTTAATTTGGATAACGTAACGTAGACGTTATTAATAACTTCAGGAATGTTCGCCAGTTGGACGGTATTATTGCCAACATATGCGGCGACCACGTCAGTCGTCATCTTTAAAATATTAGCGCGTTTACTTTCGCCCTCAGCCCCAGCATTCATTTAAAACCGCCCCAATTTAGTTCGCCCTGATTATGAAAAATCGCATATTGTTTTTACTGTGTCAAATAAGTGTGAAAATTTTTATAGTATTTATTGAAATAGATAGAGTCTTAATCAGTAAATGGAATTTATTTAAAGTTAATTTTCCAATATATAGATAAATAAAAAATAATATTACTACATAATGTGTGCATGAGTATTATTCTTTTGGCCTATCTCAATTATGGCGCATAGGAATTGATGTTGGAAGTGTTATTCGCAACTGCGCGCCGGTTTCTCAGAAACCGCTCCGCCAAAAACGCAATAAATTGTAGCAAGGGTGGTGTCTGTATGCGACATATGGTATTGGAAGCCTATATTCGCGGGCAATTTTTCGGATGTGAAGGTGGACGTTTTCGGTATGCGAAATGATGTTGTGGCCGTCGCCTCGGATCATGGTGGTTTCGAGATGAAAGGTGAAATCGTAAAATTTCTGGAGGAATTCGGTTGCGAGGTTCTCGACCTTGGGACCGATGGTCCGGAGTCCGTCGATTATCCCGAATTTGCCAACCTTATGGCGTCGGCGATCAAGGAAGGTCGCTGCGATCGGGGTGTGTTGTTTTGCGGGACGGGCATCGGTATTTCGATTGCCGCCAATCGGCATCCGCACATCCGCGCGGCGCATTGTCGAGACGTGACGGAAGCGCGGTTGAGCCGGGCGCATAACAACGCGAACGTTTTGGCGCTTGGCGGGAGAATTATCGGCGGCGAAGTTGCGAAAGATTGTGTGCAAGTGTTCTTGAAGACCGAATTCGAGGGAGGTAGGCACGCCCGACGCGTGGCGAAAATATCGGATTGAGGTTGCTGCCCCGACTCGTAAGCGTAACCTATGTGTAGCCCACCTCTACGAAACCAGGAATTTAGACTGACAATGTTGAACAACGACGACACCGCCACTACAGCTTATACTCCCCAGGGTTTTTTCACGCAGGGTCTGGGGGACGCCGATCCCGATATATTCGGATCCGTAACCGATGAACTGCGTCGCCAGCAAGAGCAGATCGAACTGATTGCGTCGGAAAATATCGTCAGCAAAGCGGTGCTTCAGGCCGCAGGCACAGTTTTAACGAATAAATACGCGGAAGGTTATCCGGGGCGCCGCTATTACGGCGGTTGCGCATATGTCGATGTTGCCGAACAATTGGCGATTGACCGCGCGACGGCGTTGTTCGGATGCAACTTCGCCAATGTGCAGCCCCATGCCGGAGCGCAGGCGAATGAGGCGGCGTATCTCGCTTTGTTGAAGGGCGGCGATACGATCATGGGGATGTCGCTTGCCGCCGGAGGTCATTTGACCCACGGGGCGCCGCCGAATATCTCCGGAAAATGGCTAAACGCCGTGCAATACGGCGTTCGGCGTCAAGACGCGCTGATCGATTTTGACGATGTCGAAGCTCTAGCGACCAAGCATAAGCCGAAATTGATCGTGGCTGGAGGTTCTGCGTATCCCCGACGTATCGATTTCAAGCGGTTTCGCGAAATCGCTGATTCGGTGGGCGCGTTATTCATGGTCGATATGGCGCATTTCGCGGGATTGGTCGCGGCGGGAGTGCATCCGTCGCCATTGCCGCACGCCCATATCGTGACGACGACGACACATAAAACACTTCGCGGCCCTCGTGGCGGCATGGTTTTGACGAATGACGAAGCCATCGCAAAAAAAGTGAACTCCGCCGTATTTCCCGGACTGCAAGGCGGCCCGCTGATGCACATCATCGCGGCTAAAGCCGTGGCGTTTAAAGAAGCGCAGCAGGTTGAATTTAAAACCTATTCCAAAGCCGTGGTTGCGAATGCGAAGGCGTTGGCGGAAGCCATGATCGCCGACGGATTTGATATGGTTTCGGGCGGCACCGACACGCATTTGATGCTGGTTGATTTGCGCCCGAAAGGATTAACCGGAAACATCGCGGAAGACGCGCTGGAACGCGCCGGTATTACCTGTAACAAAAATGGCATTCCGTTTGACCCGGAAAAGCCAATGGTGACGTCGGGGCTTCGGTTTGGCAGTCCGGCGGCGACATCACGCGGGTTTGGCGTCAAAGAGTTTCGCGAGGTTGGCAGCATGGTTGTGGAAGTGCTTGACGGACTGGCGACAAACCCGGACGGAAACGCGATCGTGGAGTCGGGTGTTCGCGCGCGCGTAATGGAACTGTGTGGAAGGTTTCCGATTTATTCGGGGCTGATGTCCTGAGTGGGATTTTAAGTCATGTCAAAAAGGGGAGGTTGATAGATGCGGTGTCCATTTTGCGTCCATAACGATACGCAGGTGAAGGATTCGCGTCCGACGGAGGACAATTCCGCCATTCGGCGTCGCCGGTATTGCCCGAATTGTGGGGCTCGATTCACCACATTTGAACGGGTTCAGCTTCGTGAACTCACCGTTTTGAAACGGACGGGGCAACGCGAACCGTTCGAGCGTGAGAAATTACTGCGGTCGATGCGAATTGCGCTACGGAAGCGCCCGGTCGAAGAGGAGCGTGTGGATCGTGTCGTCAATGGCATCGTGCGCCGGCTGGAAAGTTCCGGTGAAAGCGAGATCAAGGTCGATAACATTGGTGAGTTGATCATGGAGGCGCTCGCAACGCTTGATCAGGTCGCCTATGTGCGATTTGCGTCGGTCTACCGGAATTTCCGCGAAGCAAAAGACTTCGAAGATTTTATTACCGGCGAACTCTCCGTGGACGACGATTAGTCTCGGTTAAATGAAAATAATGCCGTGACAGGGACCCAACAACCAGCGGACCAAGAGTACATGCGGCTGGCGCTGGCACTGGCTCGGCGCGGGCTGGGACAGGTGTCGCCAAATCCGACGGTTGGCGCCCTCCTTGTCCGGGATGGCTGCGTTGTAGGTCGCGGATGGACGCAACCTGGCGGTCGCCCTCATGCAGAAACAGAAGCGTTGCGCATCGCTGGGTCCCTGGCGCAAGGTGCTACAATTTATGTGACGCTGGAACCGTGCAATCATCATGGTGAAACGCCGCCTTGTGTGGATGCGTTGATCGCGGCGTCGGTGGCGCGCGTGGTCTCTGCTGTTGAAGACCCTGATGACAGGGTAGCCGGGCAAGGTCATGCGCGCTTGCGGGCGGCGGGAATACAGGTTGATGTTGGTATCTGCCAAGCTGCGGCGCATCGTTTGAATGAAGGGTATTTTCTAAACCGGCGCAAACGCCGCCCCTTGGTCACATTGAAGGTCGCCAGCACGCTGGATGGGCGGATCGCGCTGCAGAATGGCCAAAGTCAATGGATTACCGGACCGGCTGCGCGTGCACGTGGACATATGTTGCGTGCAACCCATGATGCAATATTGGTGGGTAGCGGTACCGCCTTGGCCGATGACCCTTCTTTAACTTGCCGTCTGGATGGATTAGAGGCGCGATCGCCGGCTCGGGTGGTTTTGGACACTGCTCTTCAGCTTCCACGGGATAGTCAGCTTGCGCGAACGGCGCGTCAGACGCCGGTATGGGTCATGACGTGTGCGCCGACTGATGCGGCCCTTTCGAACCCTTTAACGGCGCAAGGCGTGGACGTTGTGAAGGTAGTGCCGGGACCCAATAACAAACCTGATATTCACGCGGTGTTGAATTTATTGGCGGCGCGGGGCATTACACGTCTTCTTGTCGAGGGGGGCAGTGTCATTCTGTCCGCTTTTCTTCAGGCCGGACTTGTGGATAGGGTGGTCTGGTTTCGTGCTGGCGGCGTGATTGGCGGTGACGGCGTCCCGGCACTGGGACCGATGGGGCTCGACGATATGGCACATTTGGAACGCTTTGAACGCGAGGATGTGGTTCTGCTGGGCGCCGATGTCATGGAGGTCTATAGAAGGGCGAAAGATGGTTAGTAGGGAAAATTTGTGTTTACGGGATTGATTAGCGATGTCGGCGTGGTGCGGGCTGTTTCCGGGAATGGAGACACCCGATTTGTGATTGGTGCGAACTACGATATGGCGACGGTTGCAATAGGCGCTTCCATCGCCTGTGATGGTGCCTGTCTTACTGTCGTGCAAAAGGATTCCGACAGCTTTTCGGTAGACGTGTCGGCGGAAACATTATCCTGCACGACGTTGGGCGGGTGGGTGACTGACACGCCGGTCAATCTTGAACGCTCTTTGCGGATTGGCGAGGAATTGGGCGGACATTTGGTGCTGGGTCATGTTGATGGCGTTGCTGAGGTGATCGATCGCCGCGCCGATGGCGATAGCATCAGATTTGAATTTGAAGCGCCGACGGATTGTGCGCGGTTCATTGCGCAAAAAGGTTCGGTGACATTGAATGGCGCATCCTTGACGGTAAATGATGTTGACGACGCCAGGTTTGGCGTGAATATCATTCCCCACACCGCCGAGGTGACGACATTCGGCGCGTTGCAGGCGGGGTGTCGAGTAAACCTTGAGGTGGACCTATTGGCCCGATATGTTGCGCGGTTACAATCTGGCACCAAGGCCTCGACGTAGAAATTAGAAGCGCTGGATGAATTCGGGAGTTATCATGCAAGGTGGCGTACGTTCGGCGAATTTAAACAAGCAGGATTTGGAATCGGTGTCTTTTCACGAATACAAATCAAGCATCAGCGAGATAATCGAAGAGGCTCGAAATGGCCGGATGTTTGTCCTTGTCGACGACGAGGATCGGGAAAATGAGGGCGATCTTGTTATTCCTGCGCAAATGGCGACGCCGGAAGTTATCAATTTTATGGCCATGCATGGCCGGGGCTTAATTTGTCTGTCGCTGAACAGTGATCGGATTGGACAACTCGGGCTGTCCATGCTGCCGCAGCAAAATTCCAGCCGCTTGGAAACCGCCTTCACTGTTTCCATTGAAGCGCGGGAAGGCGTGACGACAGGCATATCAGCGCCGGACCGAGCGCGAACCGTCGCGGTGGCGATCGACCCAACGAAAGGCCCTGGTGATATCGCGACACCGGGACATATTTTTCCGTTGCTGGCGCGCGATGGCGGCGTGCTTGTCCGCGCGGGCCATACCGAAGCGTCGGTTGATATAGCGCGGTTGGCAGGGTTGAACCCATCAGGGCTGATCTGCGAAATCATGAACGATGACGGCACGATGGCGCGCCGTGAAGATTTGGTGAAGTTCGCCCAGTTCCACAGTTTGAAGATTGGCACCATCGCGGATTTGATCGCCTATCGCCGACGGCACGACCGACCGGTCAGGCAGATTGCAAAAACATCGCTGAACAGCCGCTATGGCGGCGACTGGAACATGAAAATTTTCGCCAACACTGTTCCCTACGCCGAACATGTAGCGTTAGTGAAAGGCGATATCACCGGCGAGGAGCCCGTGTTGGTTCGGATGCATGCGACAAATATTTTCGATGACATCCTGGGATCGTTGGATAGTGAGCGGGCCGGCGCCTTGCAGGAATCGATGAAATTGATTGGCGAAGCGGAGCGAGGCGTGGTTGTCATCATTCGTGAATGGTACGATATGATGTTGTCCGACCTGGTGCATGATCGCAACGGCGAAGTTGGTAAGACATCGGATAAACATAATATTGAATTGCGTGATTATGGTGTTGGGGCGCAAATTTTGTTGGATTTAGGCGTCAAAAACATGGTTCTGCTAGCCAATGCGCCAAAGAAAATTGTTGGAATTGACGGGTATGGATTAAACGTGGTCGATCATCAAACCATTCCCGTGCTAAAGGATTTGCCATGGCCTCGCGACAAAAAACAATAATGATAGTTGAATCGCGATATTATGAAGAAATCGCGGAAGAACTCCTGCGGGGTGCCACAAAGGCGTTGGATGAGGCGGGTGCGGCGTATGAATGCGTGACGGTGCCGGGCGCGTTTGAAATACCGGCTATGGTAAAATTTGCGGTTGATGGAGCCGATTCGATCGATGGCTTCGTGACGCTGGGCTGCGTAATACGCGGGGAAACGACGCATTACGACTATGTTTGTCAGGAAAGCGCACGCGCGCTGCAAGATTTGGCCGTGCATCATTCTCTGGCGATCGGATATGGTATTTTGACCTGCGAAAACCGAGGCCAGGCGATGGCGCGCGCGGCGGTGGATGGTGGCGACAAGGGCGGTTTTGTCGCCAACGCCTGTTTGTCGATGATTGACCTGAGGGCTAAATACGGTTCGTAAACGCTAATAATGGTTGAGAGATTCGAGACTAATCGGGAAATTTATAATGGCGCGTAGCGCATCCTTATCTGTGGGTAAACGGCGTAGCGCCGCCCGCTTGGCGGCGGTCCAAGCGCTGTATCAAATAGACATTGCCGGCGGCGAGGCAAATTCAGTCGTGGGCGAGTTCGCACAGTATCGGTTGGGTGAAGATGTTGATGGCGTCGCGATTGTCGAGGCCGATCGAGAGCTGTTTGGCGACCTAGTGCTGGGCGTCACCTCGCATCGAAATACTATCGACGACCAATTGCGCGCGGTTTTGACCGGTCTATGGACGCTGGAAAAACTGGAGCTCCTAGTACGCGAAATATTGCGGGCGGCGACTTATGAACTCCTGCACCGTAACGATATCGACCCGCCCCTGACGGTCAGTGAATATGTCGACCTAACGGCGGCATTTTTCTCCGAAAAAGAGCCGGATTTTGTAAATAGCATTCTGGATCAGGTCGCGCGAGGGTTAGGGGCTGCCAGTATGAAAACTGTTGCGCCGGCCTCGTCGCCGGAAACTGCTGAAACTGGCGAAACCGGAACGACAGAAACTGATGAAAACCGGTGAATTCGAACGGATTATCCAGTATTTTGCACCGCTCGCGTCGGAATTTCCCGGTGCCTTTGGTCTGACGGACGACGCCGCGGTTCTGTCGGCGGCGCCAGGGTATGAATTCGCGGTGACGACTGACACCGTGGTGGAGGGCGTTCATTTTGTTGGTGATGAACCTCCTGCACAAATCGCCGCGAAAATGTTGCGGGTTAATTTGTCCGATCTGGCCGCCATGGGCGCGCGCCCGGTGGCGTACACGTTGAATATTGCACTGCGTCGCGATGTGGACGACGCCTGGTTAAAAGGGTTTTGCGCCGGATTGCGGGCCGATCAAGACGCATTTGGTGTTCATCTAATGGGTGGCGACAGCGTCGCCACTAACGGCCCTGTAGTTCTAACGGTAACGGCCTTTGGAGAGACCCCTTCGGGTAAAGCGTTGCGCCGAAATGGCGCTGTGCCGGGTGATCGGATTTATGTAAGTGGGACGATTGGCGACGCCGCGCTTGGGCTACGTGTGGTGCAAGGTAAATTGGTGGGATTGGAGGACGCGGCGGCAGCGGGGCTGGCGTTGCGTTATCACCTGCCGGAACCGAGATTGACGCTGGGGCGGGAACTCATCAACGTGGCGAGCGCCGCTGCCGACATTTCCGATGGGTTGGTCGCTGATTTGGGACATATTACAGACGCCTCTGGCGTTGGCGCGGTTTTGAATTGGGAAGACGTGCCGATTTCGGCGGCGGCGCGGGCGACCGCAACGCTTGTTGACAACTTGCCGGAGGTTATTCTGACGGGCGGTGATGATTATGAGCTTGTGTTCACCGCACCGGTGGATGTGGCACCGAAGTTGTCGGTGTTGGCGAAACGGTTGAATATCGACTTATGTGAAGTTGGGGTGATCGAGGCCAACAATGGCGTTCGGGTCATTGACGTCAACGGCCGCGAAATTGTTTTGCAAGAAAAGGGATATGCACATTGTTGATGGGGGTGAAATGGTAGCAGCTTGAAGATCGCGATCATAATTGTCGTGGTGCTTGTTTTACTTGGTGGCGACGGGGTTCTTGGTCTTGAAAGAAGATCCTGACGCCAAGCCAGTGGAAGCCTTAGTTGAAGAGGTTGCATTCCTTGAAATAGACCCGCTCAATGTTGCGGGTCATTAAGAATGCCCCGATACAGCGCAATGTCCTGTTACGTGTGACGTTGAATATGAGAGATGGCGAGGCTAGGACATTGGCTCTCGCTGCAATGTCGAAGCTGAGGCACAGGTTTATTAACGATTTGTATGGATATTTTGGAAGCCTGCCTGCGTCGGAAAAAAGCGTGAATATTAAAACTATCAAACGTCGAATGTTACGAACTGGCAATGCCGTTTTGGGTGCCGACACCTTTCAGGGTATCCTTATTTTGGGTGTTTTGAGCGGCCGTAGAAAGCCACAAACTAGTCGGGAATGCAGTATGCTGCGTTCTTTTTCTATACTTAATTTCTAATCCAGGATGCATCGTCGACAATGAATGACGCCCAAGTCACGGTGCCTTTGGGCATGAAGCAAACGGACCCGGCGCGAAAAAACGTAACCCTGCTTGCGGTGTGTCAGGCGCTGGCGAATAGCGGGTCTTCGTTGATCCTCTCGGTGTCGGCGCTGGTCGGTTTATGGCTGTCCGAGGATAAAAGTTTAGCGACCCTGCCGATTGCCTGCCAATTTACCGCGACGATGTGCAGTACGCTCCCTGCATCGTTTTTGATGCGCCGGATCGGGCGCAGGGCCGGGTTCACGATCGGGCAATGTTTCGGTCTAGTCGGGGCGTTGGTGTGCTCCTATGCAATCTACCGGGTAAATTTTTACGGTTTCATCGCGGGCAGTGTTCTGGTCGGCGTCCACAACGCATTTTGGCAATATTATCGCTTTGCTGCAGCTGATACGGCCAGTGAGGCGTATCGGAGCAAGGCGATATCCTATGTGCTTGCCGGTGGAGTTGTCGCGGCTTTTGTAGGGCCGGGGTTGGCTGTTCTCAGCCTGGATATGTTCGAAGGTGTTCGGTATGCGGGCAGTTACATCGCGGTGATGGGATTGATCCTCACCGCGATCACAGTTTTGCAATTTATTGATATCCCAAGGGATCGTGCTACGGCGCGGCGCGGTGATGCGCGGCCCATCATGGATATTGCCCGCCAACCAGCATTCATCGTCGCGGTTTTATCGGCGGTTGTCGGTTATGCGGTAATGGCGTTGGTCATGACCGCGACGCCTTTGGCCATGAAAACGCATGGCCACGGCTTTGGCGAAACGGCATTCGTCATTCATTGGCATTTGCTGGGTATGTTTGCGCCAAGTTTTGTCACCGGACATATCATTAATCGGTTTGGATCGTTGCGGGTGATTATCGCCGGTGTATTTTTGATGATATTTTGCATTGTGATCAACATTGTTGGCGTTGATGTCCTTAATTTTCGCGTGTCGTTAGTTTTGCTGGGTGTAGGTTGGAATTTTATGTTTGTCGGTGGCACTCACTTGTTGACGAATACCTACACTGCCGCGGAACGGACCAAAGTGCAGGGCACGAACGACTTTCTGGTCTTCTCCTTTGTCGCGTTGGGGACGTTGTCGTCCGGGGTCATTCAACACTCGTTTGGCTGGTCGTGGGTGAATCTGGGAGTGTTGCCGCCCTTATTGATCGTTCTGGCGAGCGTCGCGTGGCTGTCGTTGCAGAAAACTGCGTCTCGGTAGCTATGGGTATTGTAAATTATTTTGGTTTCGGTCACGTTTTCTCTAATAAACTTGAAAATCGAAGGAAAAATGATGGTAAAACAACCTAATTTCATCCTGTTTATGACTGACCAGCAACGCTGGGATCACCTTGGGTGCAACGGCAACAAGGTTCTCAAAACACCAAATATTGACGCGATTGCGGCGCGTGGTGTTCGCTTCGATAAATTCAGCGTGGCCAGCGCCGTCTGCATGCCCAACCGCGCGACACTGGCGACTGGGCGCATGCCGTCCTTGCATGGGGTTCGTTATAACGGCGTGCCGCTGACAAAGGATTCGGTGACGTTTGTCGATTTGTTGCGCGCCGCCGGATACAACACTGGGTTATGCGGCAAGTCCCACCTGCAAAATTTTTCCGACATGGAAGTTACTCTGCCGCCGTACACCGAAACCGGTGCGCCGCCGCCATCGGATCTGCAAGAAGCACGTCGCGGAACCATCAGCGGATCGGAATACGAGGAGGAAAAACTGCCGAAGGAAGAACGCCAAGGGTATTTAAATCTTCAAACTCCATTTTATGGCTTCGATCACGTGGACTTGGTCACTCGACATGGTGACCGGGCGCGCGGCCATTACGATGAATGGCTCAAGGAACAGCATGCGGACGCTGATAGCCTTCGCGGCGCGGACAATGCCATTCCTGAACCGAATTATTGCGCGCCGCAAGCCTGGCACACTAGTATTCCCGAAGAGCACTACACCTCCACCTATGTGGCGGATAAGAGCGTAGAGTTTCTCGAGGCCAATGCTGTGGGCAAGAATGATTCGCCGTTCTTTCTACAATGTTCGTTCCCGGATCCGCACCATCCCTACACCCCACCGGGTAAGTATTTCACCATGTACGATCCAGACGATATCGAACTGCCGGGAAGCTACAATAATCCGTCGCCGCAACCAACAACGGCCTTTATTCAACAGCAAACATTGGCCAATGCAATGCCGCGGACAGGCAATCTACCCTTTGCGACCACGGAGCGGGAAACTCGCGAAATCATCGCGGTCACCTATGGCATGATCAGCATGGTTGATGATTGCATTGGCCGGGTGGTGCAAAAATTAGGGGATTTGGGTCTCGCCGAAGATACTGTTCTCTTGTTTACCAGTGATCACGGTGATTTTATGGGCGATCATGGGATTATGTTGAAAGGCCCGCTGCATTATCAAAGCCTGATCAACGTGCCGTTTATCTGGGCCGACCCGAAGGATGGTTTGAACGATGTTAGGAACCAAGAATTAGGTGGCACAATCGATATTGCCCGCACCGTGTTAGCTCGTGCTGATCTTGCGCCTTATAATGGCATGCAAGGCCATGATTTGGGACCATTGATGCGGGGTGAGGTTGATAAGGTCCGTGATGGCCTGATACTAGAACAGGATTCGCAAAAACCGAATTTCCACTTTGATACGCCGATAAAAGCGCGCACTTACCTAACGACCCGATGGCGTTTATCGCGTTATATGGGATCGAAATTTGGTGAATTATACGACTTGGTAAAAGACCCTTTGGAAATGGACAATCTATGGAATGACCCGGATCACGCTAGCGTTAAGGGCGAATTGTTGGGGGAGATGGTGATGGCGATGATTGAACACCAGGAAACATCGCCACACCCAACGGATTTTGCATAAAATTATCACTTTAGTGCCTGGGTTTTCCAGTACTTGATTTTGAGCCTATTTCTAGATAAATTTTCACGACTATAATTTTGTTTCAAGGGGGATATTGAGTGACAAGGTCGGATTTCATTTCTGGGATTGTATTGCTGGTGTTCGGCTTAGTTTTTTTGTTCGTCTTGATTCCCCACGATATTGAAGCCGGACCGGAAGGTGTTTTGCCGCCGAGCCTAGTGCCGAATTTGATGGTGGGCGGTATCGCACTCTTGTCGCTCATTTTGATCGTTAAAAATTGGAAGCGCCCGGGCGGTCAAAATGTGGCAAGAGAGCAGTCCCCGATTTCCATTTCTGAAGTTAAGGCTGTGGCGTGGGCCATTACAATAATTGGGGTGTCGATCCTTTTGTTCCTATGGGGCGGTGCGTTGCCGGCTGCGACGCTTCTCGTCATTGGTTTGATGTTGGCGATGGGTGAGCGACGGCTCTTACCGCTTGTCGTAACGCCAGTGACGTTACTGATTGGCGCGTACTTACTTTTCTACCAATTGCTTGGGACATCTATAGAGTAACCCATGGAAAATTTAATCGGAGGCTTTCAGGATATCCTAACGCCGGTGAATATCGCCTGGATCGCGCTGGGTGTTACCATTGGTTATGTTGTCGGTGTGCTGCCGGGCCTTGGCAAAGGGACGGCGGTCGCTGTTGCAATTCCGCTGACCTATTACATTTCACCGCTTGCCGCGATTGCACTTTTGATCGGCATTGCCAAGGGCAGTACCGCGGGTAGCGCAGTTTCCGCCATTTTGTTGAATGCGCCGGGCGAACCTTCTTCGGCACCGACCGCACTGGACGGATATCCGTTGGCACGACAAGGCAAGGCGCATAAGGCGCTTAAAATGGGCCTATTCGCCTCAGTAATTGGCGATTTTATTTCAACGCTTGTGTTGATTGTGCTCGCGGCACCCTTGGCGGAATATGCTTTACTGATTGGTCCTGTCGAACTTTGTGCCATCCTTTTGTTCTCGCTTACCTTTATTGGTGGGCTGTCCGGATCGTCACTCTCGAAGGGAATGATAGCCGCGTGTTTCGGCATTCTGTGCTCGACGGTTGGATTGGAAATAGAAACCGCCATTCCTCGCCTGACGTTTGGCGTTCTGGAACTCCAGGATGGATTGCCGCTTATCCCTGTAGCGATTGGCATGTTGGCGACGGCGGAAATGATTGTTCAAATGGGCAATCACAAATCCATAGACCAGCAAACTAGTCTTTTGGACGAAGGTAATGCGTCCCGTGAAGACAAAATCGTTCTATGGGAGGATTGGAAATATTGCATTCCCGCCATAGGGCGAGGTACGGCGATTGGCACGGTGGTCGGCATTTTGCCAGGTTTAGGGGCGAGTGTTGGCTCGTTCCTGTCTTACGGTGCTACCAAGAAGGCCTCTAAGCGACCGGAATTGTTTGGCAAGGGCGCTATTGAAGGCGTTGCTGCGGCGGAAAGTGCGGACAATGCGGTGGTGCCCGCAAGTTTGGTGCCTCTTTTCGCAATTGGCATTCCTGGTAGCGTCATCGCTGCCATTTTGATTGCCGCCTTCATTATTCATGGCGTTACGCCGGGACCGATGATGTTTGTTGAACAGCCCCGGTTGGTCTACGGAATATACGCTGCGATGATTTGTGCCAGTTTGTTATTATTGTGTATCGGCTATTTTGGTCTGCGGTTTTTCGCGCTTGTGACCAAGGTTCCGATGCGCATGATCATCCCGGTTGTGTTGTTCTTGTGCGCGATAGGTGCATTCTTGCAAGGGGACGGTATCTTCGGCGTGATGGTTATGTTGGCGTTTGGCGTTATCGGGTTTCTGGCTAAGAAACTGGAATTTTCGTTCGTCACCTTCTTGATCGGGTTCGTTATTGGGCCGTCCTTTGAACTAACATTCCGTCAATCTATCGCTTTGTTAAACAGGGATATTACGCAAATTATTGACCGCCCGATCGCTATTGCGTTCATTGTTTTAACCGTTCTTACAATTTGGCGGATAGCGGTTGCAAATGGGAAGAAAAACCAATTGGCGCAAAAAGACTCTGAAATTCCAAAAACTTAACATGCAAATTAACTAGGAGTAAGTTCTTGAAAAATTCTATGCTTAGCAATTTAGGCCTCACCTTTGTGGCGGCCAGCTTCGGAACGGCAGTGGTTGCCGGTCCGGCGCTCGCAGAATATCCAGATCGTCCCATTACAATGATGATCGGCTATAAGGCTGGCGGTGGGACTGATACGGTAGGGCGGGTTTTGGCAAAAGTCATGGGTGAAGACCTCGGCCAACAAATAAATATCCTTAACAAAGCTGGCGCCGGTGGAGGCATCGCTACAATCAAGCTAAAGAAAGCGAAGCCAGACGGTTATACGATCTTGCTGAACCCGTCGACGTCACTCACTCTCAACCCCTATCTGGTCAAAAAGCTGACCTATAGGATTGACGACTATACTTATGCTGGGATGTTGACGGCTTATCAAGCGGCCCTCGTGGCACCTATTGACCGGCCTTATAATAATCTTAAGGAATTTCTGGCCTATGCAAAGAAAAACCCAGGTACGAAATACGCTGCGTTGAATTCAACTGCGCGAATGGTCATGAATGTTATCACGAAAGACTCAGGGCTCGACATTAGTATTGTTCCGGTTAAAGGCGGCGCGGGCATGTTGGCGGTCGTATTTGGTGGCCAAGTCGATCTCGCCTATAGTGGAGGTATTCACCAGCAGCATCCAACGAAAATTAAGCTGATTGCAGCAGGGACGAGCTCCCGTCAACCGTTGGGCCCAAATATTCCGACATTACGGGAAGATGGCTACGATATGTCGTTTGATTCGTTTACGACGTTGATCGTGCCGAAGAAAACACCTAAGGCAATTGTTGCAAAACTTGAGGCTGCCTTGGCAAAGGCGGCAAAGAATCCGGATATCATTGCGCTTTCAGCCCGGGTAAGTTTCCCGATGGCGCATCGTAATGGCGCTGATGCGACCGCAGAAATGCACCGCCAATGGCGTGATTACGGCAAGCTCATCAAGGCTACGGGTACTACAGCAAAGTAACCTTAGGCAAAGTACCTTAAGTAAATAAGCCGGACGGGCGTGCTTGCCGTCCGGCTTATTTTTTTAACAGTAAGTCGCTGTCTACGCGGCCCAACTAGACCGTCCTTGGATGCCCCATTGGCCGCCTTTCTGGGTGAGAATATAAAAGGATTTATAGCTTCCAATCACGGAACCGTCCGGATTATATCGTGTAAATTGAACGCGGAAATGTACTTTATTTGGACCAGAATCAACTAATTCCACGTAATCCCAAGCTGAGCTGCCCCAATTCGTCGATTGGCCTTCCCGTTCCCAAACTGGCATCTTTAAATCTTGTGGTGTTTCCATGATAGTGATTTTGTCGCTATGGAAGCGGACATGGGGGAAATGAAACCAGCGATTCCGGAGCGCATCGGCGTCCTCTTTGTTAAAGGCGGCCATGTAGCCGTCCATCGCTGCACGGGCGGCGGCAATATTTTCATCTGAGTCTGTGGTCATTGAGGTTTCCTAATAGATTTTAGTTTAAGTTTGTCACGGCCGAACGCCGGATTTTAATTTGGGCCCCAGTCCCTGTTCTAGGCGCTCTTGCATCGCATCGACAAATTTGCAGAGGTAGGGACGGGTTTCACGAGGGTCGATGATGTCCTCCACGCCGAATGCTTCTGCGGTGAGAAAGGGCGATGAAAATTCGCGCATTTCGTCTTCCAGCTCTTTCGTGCGCTTGGCTGGGTCGGGTGAATTGGCGATGTCACGTCGGAAGGCGGCGACGACCCCGCCTTCAATTGGTAACGACCCCCATTCCGCTGAGGGCCAGGCGATTTTGAAATCTAGGTTGTTGTAATCCGTCATTGCGGCACCCGCCATGCCAAAGCAGCGACGAATGATGACGGAGGTTATAGGGACGCTCGCCTGCATCTGTGCATATTGTAACCGCATGCCTTCGACCAGAACCGCGTCGGACTCCGCTGCTTCGCCAATCGCGAAGCCCGGCACGTCAACGAAGAACAGGATCGGGATATGGAAACAATCGCAGAGGTCAACGAAATGGGTTTGCTTGCGTGCTGCTTTCGCGTCCACGGCGCCCCCAACCATCGGGTTGTTCGCGATAATGCCGACGACACGGCCATTCATACGGGCGAAAACTGTGATCGCCGCGCGACCGTAAGTGGGTTGAATTTCAAAAACCGAACCACGGTCAACGACCAGGGATATGAGTTTGCGCATGTTGTAGGGTTTACGCCTGTCGCGTGGCACGATGTCCAGCAAAGCGTCCTCGCACCGGTCCACGGGATCATCACAGGCAGTCCGTGGCGGTAACTTCCAGATATTTTGTGGCATATAGCTGAGGTATCGACGGATCATCGCGAAGGCGTCTTCTTCGCTATCCACGGCGTTGTGGATGGTGCCTGCGCGATCGACCGCGACCTTGTATCCACCGAGTTGTTCTTTTGTCAGCACACCGCCTACGCCGCGTTCCACCACGGCTGGTCCCGCTGCGAAAATTTGTGTTTTGTCTTTCACCATGACGGAAAAATGCGACATCACCGCGCGCCCCGCCGGGCCGCCCGCGGCAATGCCAAGCACCGCACCGACGACGGGGACTTGTCCCAGAAGTTCAACGAATATCTGTTTTGGGGCCTGGCTGTGCCCCGGCAGGACAGAATAGCCTTTGCTCTTCGCCGACCCGGCGCTGCCGCCAAAGCCGTCGATAAGCCGGATCAGGGGGATTTTATAGTCGAGTGCGAGGTCGTCTACGAAGCCGCCTTGGCCGCCCTTTCGCCGCATGCCACCCTGATAGGTACCACCGCCAATTGTAGTGTCTTCGCCGCCAATGGCGACGGGTCGACCTTCGATTTCTGCCAATCCCATGACATACGAGGCCGGTTTGACGCCAGTGAGCACGCCGTCCTTATAAACGCCGCCTCCAGCAAGCTTGCCGACCTCACGAAATGAGTCTGGGTCCACCACCCCGGTGATTCGTTCGCGAACGTTGAGGTGTCCTCGTTCTCGCTGCCGGTCGACCCTTTCGGCACCGCCCATTTCATCCGCCCATTTGCGACGTTGATTGAGTTCGTCGACTTCCGATTGCCACGACATCGCTCGAATTTCCATCTTATTTACAAGAGTCTATAACAACATCACACCATGGTGATGGGGTCCAGCCTTGTTGGGCTCCCCTGTTGGACAGAGTGGAAACGCGGCAGGTATACTCCGTGATAATGAATACTTCCCTCAGCGCCATCGATCCATCCGCCCTCGCCATATTCGATCTCCATGCAAAAGCGGCGCGCGGGGCGGGTCTACTAACTCTCCCCGAACCAGACGGCAAGGCGATTCTGGCTAAAATTGGCCTCGCCGTACCACGGGGCGTTTTCATTACTGATCCGCAGACAATTGAGGGTGATTGCGGATCGCTGAAATTTCCGGTCGCGGTTAAAGGTGTTTCACCCCAGCTTATACATAAAAGTGATTTGGGTGGGGTTCGCCTTGGCCTTCAAGATTTCAAGGAGGTGCGAAGCGCCTGCATTGAAATGCGCGATGCGGTTGGTGATATTTCCTTGGACGGGTTCCTGATTGAGGAAATGGCACCGCCCGGCGTTGAAGTTATCATCGGCGGACTCATCGACCCACAGTTCGGTCCCGTGATTATGGTTGGTATTGGTGGCGTCTTTGTCGAAATTCTCGCGGATGTATCTTTTCGCATCTGCCCTATCGATTCGCACGACGTGGCTGACATGCTCAATGAATTGCAAGCCGGGCCATTATTGGACGGTATTAGAGGCGGCGCTGTCGCGTCCCGTGCGGCGATAATAGAGGCTATGCTTCACGTTGGCGGTGAGGGCGGTATTCTGTACCAGCGCCAAACGGAAATCGAGGCGTTGGACATCAACCCGCTCATCGTGTCGGAAGACGGCGCGGTGGTGGCGGATGTGCGTATCGTTTTGCAGGAAACGCCTGCGCCATCGCTTGTCGACACGCCCGTAGACTCTATTGATGAAATTCGTGACTTGTTCCGCCCTTTGTTTGAGCCGTCGACAATCGCAGTCGTCGGCGCCTCGGCAACGCGGCGGATGCGGTCCAACGCGGTTATTGATCAACTTCTTCAATATGGTTTTGCGCGCGATAAATTATACCCAATCCACCCCACGGCGTCGGAAATTGATGGGCTCCCGGCGTATAAGTCATTTCAGGATACGCCGGAACCTGTGGACTACGCCTATATAGCCATTCCCGCCGCCCGTGTTCCCAATTTGCTGTCGGATGCAAAAGGTCGATTGCGGATCGCCCAAGTGACTGCAGGCGGTTTTGCCGAAGTTGGTAGGCACGATTTGCAAGATACGCTAGTGGCGGCGGTGCGCGAATCTGGTGCGCGCTTGATAGGGCCGAATTGCAATGGCGCGCATTCGCCGCGTGGAAAATTGACCTTCTGCTATGATTGTGCGCCGGAAGAAGGATCGGTTGGTATTATTTTACAAAGCGGCGGTCTGGGGATGGACACGATCCGGCGCGGCAATCACCGCGGACTACGCTTCAGCGGCGTCATAACGGTGGGTAATTGTGCGGATATAGGCGTGACCGATTTGCTGGCGTTTTACCTAAATGATTCGGAAACCAAGGTGATAGGCATGTATTTGGAAGGCGCGCCCGAAGGCAGGCGTTTGTTCAACCTTCTGCGCCAACGCCCATCAATGAAGCCTGTGGTAATCTTGAAAGGTGGGCGCAGTGAGCGCGGTGGCACTGCCGTGGTTACGCATACGGGGACCCTCAGTGGCGATGATCGAATTTGGGAGGCGCTGTCCCGGCAAACCGGTGCCGTGCTCGCGACGTCGCTCGATGATTTTATTGACAATCTTCTGGCGTTGCAAAGCGCTGAACCGCGCATTGGAGCGCCGACCGTGCGCGCCGTACTGCTTGGCAATGGCGGCGGTGCCAGCGTGTTGGGCGTCGACTCTTTCGCGCGCGTCGGGGTCGATATTACACCATTTACAGCCACAACCATTCAACGTTTGGAAGGGCTTGGCCTGGATCCGGGCGCGGCCTATTCAAACCCAGTTGACCTGCCGCAACCCGTGTTGGTTGCGCGGGAAGGTCGCGATACCGAGAATGTTTTACGTATCATTTGTGAAAATGAAGATCCGCAAGCGATCGTCATGCATGTGAATTTATCGGTCGTGATGAGCCTGGCGAAAGGAGGGGACGATCCGTTGATGAAGCTTCTCGACGTCGCCGTGCGGGTGAATCGTGCATTTCCGGGGAAAGCGCATTTTCTGCTGGTGTTGCGATCTGATGGCAGCCTTGCCTATGAAAAAGCGAAGATACGCTATCGTGCGCGGGCGTTGGAATGTGGAATTTCGACATATGATGAACTCCCCGCCGCTGCGAACGCCGTCGCCGCAATCGCGACACATGAAAATTATACAGCGCGGGAACGCCGAAACGGCGTCAAATATTAAAAGTGGAGGGTGGTTGCATTTCTGCTGATGTTCTGGCATATGTTCCGGCGAAATTTACGGTCATCGCAGCATTTCTGGTATTCTTGAGGACGACCCTTGAGGGCTAGCAAATGAAACGTTGTGTTTGGCGAGTAAGTTTAAAGCCACAAGTTTTCTCTAATTGTACAAGGTTGCACAGTGATGTTGGAATTCGTCATTGCCTGCGGCGTGTTTGCGCTGCTGTATGGTATTTGGGCTAGCCGGGTTGTTCTGAGCGCAAGCTCTGGGAACGAACGGATGCAGGAAATCGCGGCGGCGATTCAAGAAGGCGCTGCGGCGTATTTGAACCGCCAGTATACGGCCATCGGCATCGTCGGTGTCGTGGTGGCCGTATTGGCCTGGTTCTTTTTGGGGTGGCAATCGGCGCTTGGGTTCGCAATTGGGTCCATTCTGTCGGGCGCAGCCGGCTATATTGGTATGAACATTTCTGTTCGCGCCAATGTCCGCACTGCCGAAGGCGCGCGGGAAAGTTTGGCGCGCGGCCTTGATATCGCCTTTAAATCTGGCGCCATAACGGGGATGCTGGTTGCTGGTTTGGCGCTTCTGGCCATTGCCGTATATTATGGGGTTTTAACGTCTATCGGACTTGAAGGTCGGGAACTGATTGGTCCGCTTGTGGCGCTTGGCTTTGGCGCTTCGCTGATTTCAATTTTCGCGCGGCTTGGCGGCGGCATCTTCACCAAGGGTGCCGATGTTGGCGCCGACCTGGTGGGCAAGGTCGAAGTGGGCATTCCCGAAGATGACCCCCGAAACCCGGCGGTGATAGCCGATAACGTTGGCGACAATGTTGGCGATTGCGCGGGCATGGCGGCGGACTTGTTTGAAACCTACGTTGTTTCCATGGTCGCCACGATGGTGCTGGGCATTATCTTTTTCACCGGCGAAGAAGCGGCGAACTTCATGATGTACCCGCTGATGATTGGCGCGGTGTGCATTATCACGTCGGTTATCTCAACGTTCTTCGTAAAGCTTGGCGCTAGTAACAACATTATGGGGGCCTTGTATAAGGGGTTCATAGTGTGTGCGGTGCTATCTGCGATCGCGCTGTATCCAACGACAGATTATGTCATTGGATTGGAGACAAAGTTCGACGTTATGGGCAAAACCTTCACTGGCATGAGCCTGTTCTATTGCGGCTTGGTTGGATTGGTGGTGACGGGGTTGATTATTTGGGTAACCGAATATTATACCTCCACGGAATACCGTCCGGTCCGTTCAATCGCGCTGTCGTCCGAGACGGGCCATGGTACGAACGTCATTCAGGGCCTCGCGATCTCACTTGAAGCGACGGCGGTGCCAGCGTTGATCATTTGCGCAGCCATTGTCTCGACCTTCATGCTGGCGGGACTGGTCGGCATCGCGATTGCGGTGACGGCGATGTTGGCGGTGGCGGGCATGGTTGTTGCGCTCGACGCCTACGGTCCTGTGACGGATAACGCGGGCGGCATTGCGGAAATGGCGGAAATGGACGAAGACGTCCGGAAAACCACCGATGCGCTGGACGCTGTCGGAAACACCACGAAAGCCGTGACCAAGGGGTACGCCATCGGGTCCGCTGGATTGGGCGCGTTGGTGCTGTTTGGTGCCTACACGCAGGATTTGGAGTTCTTCATCCAAAATGCGACGGGAGATAAATTTGCGTATTTCCAGGGTGTCACGCTGGACTTCTCGCTTTCCAACCCGTTTGTCGTTGTCGGCTTGTTCCTGGGTGGATTGCTGCCGTACCTGTTTGGTGCCATGGGCATGACCGCCGTTGGCCGCGCCGCCGGATCGGTGGTGATTGAAGTACGTCGGCAATTCCGGGAAATTCCGGGGATCATGGAAGGCACGGCCAAGCCGGAATACGGTAAATGCGTTGACCTGCTGACCCGCGCCGCGATTAAGGAGATGATTATACCGTCCCTGATGCCGGTGCTGGCGCCGGTCGTCGTGTTTGGTGTGGTGTTGCTAATCGCGGATAAGTCCGCAGCCTTCGCGGCGCTTGGCGCGATGTTACTGGGCGTGATCGTTACGGGGTTGTTCTTGGCGATATCCATGACGGCCGGTGGCGGCGCTTGGGATAACGCCAAGAAGTACATCGAAGATGGCAATCATGGTGGCAAGGGTTCTGACGCGCACAAGGCTGCGGTGACCGGTGACACGGTTGGCGATCCGTACAAGGACACGGCCGGACCGGCGGTGAACCCGATGATCAAGATCACCAACATCGTCGCGTTGTTGTTGCTGGCGGCGCTAGCGCACTAAGGTTTAGGGCGTACGCAACGCTCATATACGGGCGAATTGTTAACGGATAAAGCGTTCAGGGCGACCTGGACGCTTTATCCCGTTTGCGGCCTTATTTGCCGAAGCGACCGAGATTACCAAGCAATTGGTCAATGATTGAATATTTTCGGCCAGCGGTTGGCGTTGTTCGTTCGACTATTTCGACCTGTCGCTTATCGTCTTTGTTGTAACGATGGATGGCTTGGACCACGTTTTTATCGTTGAAGTAAACGGCGATGACTTGTTGATCGACGATTTCTGCTTCGAAGAAGGCGGTCTTTTCAGTTTTTCGGCTGATATAGTACCATACGTTACCGTCGAACGTGCCCCTGGTTGAAGGTGTTCCAAGGATGCGGGCGACCTGTTTGCGGTTATGAGATCCAATTTCGACCTTTGACAGTTCTGTGTCTCGGGGTAAATTTCCGCGAACGGTGACACGCGGGGCGCAGGCGGATAAGGCAAGGGATGCGATGACGAGGCTCGAAAGCGCCGCAAGATTGATCAAGCCTGGTTTACGCATTTTGGATCGGTTTCCGTTATTGTTTGGTCGTTCAATTGTTCGAGGGCGGTTTGGCCCGGAAATTTGTATTGGTGCGTTTGTAATATATAAGGACATAGTGTGCATTATGCGAGCGTTTGCACGGACATCATGGCCGGAGAACGCTGGAAATGTCATCCTGAGTGTTAATCAAGGGAGCAGGGGCCGATGATTCGCTCATTAAAGCGGCTGTTTCAGCCGTCTGCACAGGACGTTGCGGCGCGTCAGCTATACATCGCAACCGTGAACCAGGCCCGCAGCGTCGCATTTTATGAACAGTGGTCGGTGCCGGATACGGTAACGGGGAGATTCGACATGATTTCGCTGCACGCTTATATAGTCATGCGCCGCTTGATGAATGGGCCGTCGGCGAAAGCGTTTTCAGAGGCGTATTGCGGTATGATATTTACTGATATGGATCGAAGTTTACGGGAAATGGGCGTTGGCGATCTTAGCGTCGGCAAAAAGGTCAAAAAACTTGCCGAAGGATTTTACGGTCGCGCCGCCGCTTACGAAACTGCGTTAAATGGGGGGCAAGATTCTCTGTCCGACGTCTTGCAACGGAATATATATGGCGGCGAAAACCCCGGCGCTTCCGTGCTGTCGGCAATGTCCGTTTATGTCCAGGAAAGTCTTGTGACGCTCGCAGGGCAGAATTTGTCGGATATTATAGAGGGCGTGGTACAATTCCAACCGCCGCCGGGTGCTGAACCGAGTGAACAAAACGGGGTGGGCGCATGACGGATATTAAGCTGGAGTTTTCCCGACTATTTGACACCGGAACGGTAGGGCGCGATCCTAAAAAAATTGTGCTGGAAGCCAACAAAGAGGAATGTGCGGCTCTGGCGGCGCGGCTGGACCTAATCAGCATTGAGTCGATTTCAGCCTCATTGCGCGTGGCGCGAACGGGCAGAGGCCCCGTGTTCCGGGTAAAGGGTGTCTTGGTCGCCAATGTCGTCCAGCGATGTGTGGCCTCTCTGGACCCTTTGGTGGCGCATGTCGACGAACAGGTTGAGTTCCGTTATGGGCCGGGGGGCGGACCTGCTGGTAAGTCGGCGTCTGATCTTGATTTGTCCATCGAATTTGATGATCAGGACCCGCCTGAGCCCATGACGGGTGATTTGATTGAACTTGGTGAACCCATTGCGCAGTTCCTATCGTTGGCGCTGGATCCTTATCCTCAACTGCCCAACCTGGATAAAGGCGGTTGGTCGCAGGACGAACCCGGATCAGAGGCGGCAAATGCAGCCAGTGACCCGAATGACCCTGAGCGGGAAAATCCTTTTGAAATTCTCGCGACTTTGATGGATAAGAAAGAGTAGCCTATACTTGCTGTTTCCACGGTTTCTGTATATGTAACCCAACAATTTTGTGTTTCCCTAAAACCGAAAGTGCTAATTCATGGCAGTCCCTAAGAAAAAGATATCGAAATCGCGCCGAGGCATGCGCCGCGCCCATGACGCTTTAACCACGACGTCATCTACCGAATGCATGAATTGCGGTGAATTGAAGCTACCGCATCACGTTTGCGCCGCATGTGGGCATTATGATGGACGTGAAGTCATGGAAGCGTCGGCAGTATAACATTGTTATGATGGCTATGGTGTGCGGACCTTGACGGACGACCTTGTTATCTCACTCGATTGTATGGGCGGTGATCGTGCGCCACAAATTGTGGTGGACGGTGCAGCATTGGCGCGTGAGCGTTATCCTGAACTGCGGTACTTGATGTTTGGTGATAAAAAGCAGTTGACGCCTTTGCTGGACGCCCATCCCGAGCTTGTCGAAATAACGACGATTCATCATACCGACAGTGTAATTTTAAACGAAGACAAGCCCTCGACTGCGTTACGGTCGGGACGAGATTCAAGCATGCGTCTGGCGATTAACGCGGTGCGCGAGGGGCAAGCTGCAGCCGTCGTGTCGGCGGGGAACACCGGTGCGTTGATGGGCATGGCGAAATTCGTTTTGAAAACCCTGCCAGGCATCGCCCGTCCGGCGATTGCGGGGATTATTCCCACCGCGCGTGGCGAAACGGCAATGCTTGATTTAGGCGCGAATGTCCAGTGCGACGCGGAAAATTTGGTGCAATTCGCCGTTATGGGCGAAGTGTTCGCCCGAACCGTGCTGGATTTACAAAGGCCAAGCATCGGATTGTTGAACATTGGCGTCGAAGATATGAAGGGCGTCGAAGCGGTGCGCGAGGCGGCTACAATCTTGCGCGAGACAACCTTGCCAATTGTCTTCAAGGGGTTTATCGAAGGGAATGATATTACGGCGGGTACCGTCGATGTTGTCGTCACCGACGGATTTACAGGGAATGTTGCCTTAAAGACGGCGGAAGGGACCGCGAGCCTTTACGCCAATTTCCTGAGAGAGGCCTTCAAAAGTAGCTGGATGTCGAAGCTGGGGTACTTGTTGGCGAAAAACTCGATGCAAACATTACGCACGCGCTTTGATCCCCGTCGATATAACGGTGCGATGTTGTTGGGCCTCAACGGCATTGTCGTGAAAAGCCACGGTGGCACGGATGAAGTTGGTTTCTCCAACGCAATCGGGGTCGCCGTGGAAATGACTCAGCATGGATTTATTGAAAAAATGACCGACGACTTCAATAGCCTACAGACCGATTTGAACCCGCAGAAAGAGGTTGCAGGTCAGTAATATGCATAGGTCTTTGGTTCTTGGATGCGGTGCCTATCTGCCTGAACGTGTCGTCACGAATGAAGAGTTGGCGAAAACAGTCGATACCTCCGACGAATGGATTGTGAAACGGACGGGGATTAGGCAACGTCATATAGCTGCTGATGGTGAACTAACATCCCAATTGGCGGTCAACGCCGCGCAGGATGCGTTGACGCGCGCCGGGGTTGAAGCCAGCGACATCGACCTAGTCATCGTTGCCACATCAACGCCTGACAACACCTTCCCGGCGACCGCGACGCGCGTTCAAGCGGCCCTGGGGGTGCGCCAGGGAGCCGCCTTTGATGTTCAGGCGGTATGTGCGGGATTTATCTACGCGTTGTCGGTCGCCGATAATATGATCCGGTTAGGTCAAGCGACGACGGCGCTGGTCATCGGCGCCGAAGTTTTCAGCCGAATTCTTGACTGGGAAGACCGGGGAACGTGCATTTTATTCGGTGATGGCGCGGGCGCCATGGTTATACGTGGCGTCGAAAATGGGGGCGATAACGCAGCTCCGGGAATATTATCGACACATATTTACTCCGATGGCCGCTATTACGATATGCTCTATGTGGATGGCGGTCCGGGTTCGACAGGGACGGCTGGATTTTTACGCATGGAAGGCAAGGAAGTTTTCCGTCATGCGGTGAGCCGGATGGCCGAAGCGATTGAAACAGCGCTGGAGCACAACAATCTGACGCTGCCTGACATTAATTGGTTAGTGCCACACCAGGCGAATATTCGGATTATTGAAAGTATTGGGCGACGTTTGCGGTTATCGCGCGATAATGTCGTGGTCACCGTGGACCAGCAAGCGAACACGTCTGCCGCGACAATTCCATTGGCGTTGACGCAAGCGCAAAACGATGGACGCTTGGCGTCAGGGGACTTAATTGCATTATCGGCGCTTGGCGGGGGGTTTTCCTGGGGCTCTGCGTTGCTTCGATGGTAGAAGTTGGAATTAATTCAATTTAGGCCTGTGCCCGCATCCTTTTGTAATTGACGGGTTTCTCACCTCGCGGTACCGTGCGCTATATAAAAAAATTATTTGAGCGGAGAATACGATGTCGGGGAATACAGTAACTCGGGCGCAGCTCACAGAGGCGGTTTATCAGGAAGTCGGTCTATCGCGACATGAGTCGGCTGATTTGGTTGAATCCGTGTTATTGGAAATTTCGACGACACTGGCGCAGGGTGAAATGGTGAAGATTTCATCTTTTGGCAGTTTTTCGGTGCGTCAGAAAGGTCAACGCATTGGTCGAAATCCAAAAACAGGCGAAGAAGTGCCCATTTTGCCACGGCGGGTGCTGGTCTTTCGGCCAAGCCACGTGTTGAAAAATAAAATTAACACGAATTTCAAATAAGGACTTTTGGATTATTTAATGTCCGACGCTGTGGATGAACCAGGCCTTCAAAAAACGAAGAGCCGTAAAAAAACCACGAAATCCCCCACTGCGTTCCGGACGATCAGTGAAGTTGCGACCGAATTGGAAGTTCCGCAGCACGTGCTGCGCTTCTGGGAAACGAAATTCACGCAAGTCAAACCGATGAAGCGTGGCGGCGGTCGACGGTATTACCGGCCCGGCGATATAGAATTAATTCGCGCTATACGTAATTTACTTTACCAGGATGGATACACCATTCGGGGCGTACAGCGTTTGCTGCGTGAAAATGGCGTAAAATCATTGTTGCCAAATGGGACTGTCGAGGTGGCATCAGCGCCTGTTGTCGATCCGTCGGCAGGGCAGGCCAGGGCTGTCCCAATTGCTACCCCCTTCGGCGTTGCCCTCCATAGCGACCAGGGCGACAAACAGATCCTGCAGGAGATATTACACGATTTAACGTCGATGCGGGATCTCTTGAAAGGTGCGAGCGAACGTTAAAACAGGCGCTTTCACATTAGATTATGTTACATTTCATTGCGTTTCCCAAAACCGATCGGTAAAGTGCCGAGCGTTTTGAGGACGTTGTTCTTGGTATCGGAGCGTGGCGCAGTCTGGTAGCGCACTTCACTGGGGGTGAAGGGGTCGGAGGTTCGAATCCTCTCGCTCCGACCAATGAAAATAAAAGGGTTAGCCGTAACTGGCTGACCCTTTTATTTTTACTTCGGCCGCGTCATGATTGTGGTCAAATTGCCGTCCGGGTTCCGGTCGTTGGCGTGTCGTCGCGGACTTCTTGTTTGTCGCCACCGAGTTTGGATTTGAGGTTGAAGCCAAGGGGGCCGCCCATGCAGGGCCGCCTGTTCGGTGGCGGGGCGTGCGGCGTCCCATGATACCGCGTCATACCGCAGACGCCATCAGTCGAGTCGGAGACTAACCAAACTGCAGGCGCCCGCATTTGATTGGGGTGCATCATATGCAGACGCCCCGACGTGGTCGCGACTCGTTTTTCCTCTGGCGTGGCGAAGCACGGCGTGTCGCCAGTAGCGCCAGGGTTCAGGATATTGACGGTGACGCCGGTACCTTCTAAATCC
>JAPKDL010000102.1 GCA_028822585.1 Alphaproteobacteria bacterium
AGCATAAGCATGCGCTTGTATACGGATACGAACGTCTACACAAGGATCGCTTGGGCGATCACGTCGACAACTTTCGTTGAATCGACACGATCGCCCTAACACCCATATACACTACCAGTGTAATCAGGCGTCGACCCGCGCCGTCGCCGTTCCCGTCACAACTGTTTTCCCATCCTGATTGACAGTTTCAAGCGTCAGGTCGACGAGTTTTTCGCCGCCTTCGTCCCGAAGTGCCGCCACCGTAGACTTCGCGGTCAATGTGTCGCCCGGCCACACTTGATTGGTAAAACGGACGCCATATTTTTTTAACCGGCCATCCCCGACATAGTTCGTCAACATCGTCCCCGTCAGACCCATAGACAGCATCCCGTGAGCGAAAACACCAGGGTAGCCTGCGACTTCTTTGGTATATAAATCATCGGTATGCAGCGGATTATAATCGCCGGATGTCCCCGCATACATGACCAATTGAGTCCGAGTCAGGTCATCGACCACGACTTCTTCATGCGTATCGCCAACGCTCAACTTACTTGCGCTTAACGCCATCGCTTTATCTCCCCTAGCTCTGTTCGACGGGACGTTCGGTCTTCACGCCGACGCCACGGGATGTAATCACCAGTTCACCATTTTGGTCATAATATTCTTGAATACTTTCGGTAAACATCAGCTTGCCGGCGCGCTTGCTTTCCTTTTCCCAGGTTTTGCCTTGTCGCGCTTTAACCGTAAACACGTCGCCAGGTTTCGGGTTACGATGGTATTCGAAATGCTGTTCGGCATGCAGGCCGCCACTGCTGGCTGCGGGACCATCCAATCCAGTCGGGTTTTTGCCAGACCCAAACCATTTTTCGCCAGATTTCAACCGCAACCGATATTCAGGATCGAACTGAGCGACCGAACGCGGAAAGGTCGGTGGCGAAATGATGTGCCCTACTTCCGTCGTTTTAGCGTATTCCTCATCATGGTAAATCGGGTTTGGGTCGCCAACCGACCGAGCGAACATCATGATATGTGTCGCCTCAACCGGCATTTTAATGTCGTCTGCCACAGGGTTCCTCCTCGTTTTCAAACAAATGTCCATACATAGTGACAGGATTGTACTCATCCAGCACCCCAATAAGCAATGACCCGGCGCCTGAATTCGACGAGCTGCTAATGCAAGTTTTGCTACGCATTTACGCCGCTATATGGTTTTATGGTCGCGAGCTTTCAAATCTCACCTTAAAACCAACCTCGCAACCTGAATGGAGAGTACCCCATGGCGAAATACCGCCTGATCAGTTCCTACACTTGACCCTGGGTCCAGCGCGCCGTGATTGCTTTGCGTGCCAAGGATGTAGATTTCGAAGTGACTTATATTAACCTTCAGGAAAAACCCGATTGGTTCCTGGAAATTTCACCCCACGGAAAGGTGCCCGTGCTGGTCGTAGATGATGTGCCGTTGTTTGAGTCCAACGCAATCGCGGAATACTTGGACGAAGTTATCGCGCCTCGGCTGCATCCGGAAGACCCGATCAAACGGGCGCGCAACCGGGCCTGGACCGATTTTGTGCCCGATTTCGCCAAAGCGTTAAGCGGAACGTATTACACGAAATCCAAGGAAGACGTCGCTGCAGGCATCGAAGCGGCGCCGGCGCGGATCGCTAAACTCGAACAGGCTCTTTCTGATGAACGGGAAAATGACGGTCCGTACTTTAACGGGGACACCATCAGCCTGGTAGACGCCGCCTATGCGCCATTTTTTCAACGTTTCGCGTTTGTTGAACGGAGATTACAAACAGGAATTTTGAAAGACTTTCCGTTGGTTCAAGCTTGGTCCGACGCTCTGTTGGCCACAGATCAGGTAACGGGCTCCGTTGTCGACACCTTCGATCATGAATTCGCCAAAAGCTTGAAACGGCGTGGATTCTATGCGGGAACGCTCTTCGAAGTGGAAGCCGCCGCAGCCGAATAATTCTTGGTGCTCGATTAATTTTGGCGCTCAACGACTATGAACATTAAATCGTCCGGTTTATACGCCAGGCGATTTTTTGTTCGGGCAACGATGGAGTCCGTCTAAAATACGCCCGCGTCAAGACCTGCCGCCATCGTCATACCCAGCGTCTTACATTCTTCTACAAAGGCTTCCTGAAAATCGCCGCGACACACCAACGGATCCTGAATCGCGCGCCACCGTAACCCGGTCACGATGGTTTCAACGCCTCGTTTCGTTCCTGTCCCGTCATGACCCGCGCGAATAAACAAGGCATAGGGTCGGCCTTGGGTCTGCTCCAGACAGGGATAGTAGACGCGGTCAAAAAAATCCTTCAAAGCGCCGCTCATATAACCCAGATTTTCCGTCGTCCCCAAAATTAAGCCCTGCGCCGACAGCACATCCGCGGGACCGGCGTCGAACGGTGACATCGCCTGAACCGAGACACCGTCAACATCTGGATGCGTGGCCCCTGAAACCACAGCGTCCATCAATCGCTGTGTATTTGGCGATGGCGCATGGGCGATGATTAAAAGCTTTTTTTCGGTCATACTTTCCCACTTTCGCAATCATATGGCGCTGGCCCAGAAGGGCCGCTATTATCTTTCCAAATACGCAAACAATTGCCACACAAGTACCACCCTAGCGCACGCGGCAGTGCGGAAAAATTTAAAAAGGGATCGAAATGGCGGAAGCGGACAAGGAATTCAAATGGATCGGAACACGAACGATTCGTCCCGACGGCGTCGATAAAGTCACAGGACACGCGGCCTTTGGCGCAGACTTCACGCTCCCCGGCATGTTGGTCGGCAAGATATTGCGTAGCCCTCACGCGCACGCCAGAATTTTATCTATCGACACCACCAGGGCTGAAGCCGTCCCCGGCGTTAAATCCATCGTGACATCGGCTGATTTTCCCGAGATTACGCGGGAGAATGCTATTAAAGGCGAAAGTCCGCCAAATTTTCACGATCTTTCCCAAAATTTAATGGCGCGTGGCAAAGTGTTTTACGATGGGCACGCTGTTGCAGCGGTCGCCGCAACGACACCCGCCGCAGCCGAAGAAGCTATCACGCTCATCAATGTCGAATATGACGTCCTGCCGCACGTAATCGATGTGGACGACGCCATGAAGCCCGATGCGCCCATACTGCACGACGACATGTTTACCGCCGGGGTCGAACCGAAACCGACCAAACCCTCCAACATCGCCAAACGCATCATCTTTACCAAAGGCGACATCGACGAGGGATTCGCCGCCGCTGATATCGTGGTTGAAAAAGATTATACAACGCAAGCCGTCCACCAGGGATACATCGAACCGCATGCGGTGGTGGCCAACGTTGCCAAAGATGGGCAAGCCACGATCTGGTGCAGCAGCCAGGGTCATTTCATGGTTCGCCAGTATTGCGCCCATGTCCTGGGCCGACAAATTGCCGACATTCGCGTCACCCCTGCCGAAATTGGTGGCGGATTCGGTGGTAAGACCACGGTTTATTTGGAACCGGTGGCGTTGTTGCTATCAGAAAAATCCGGGCGTCCAGTCAAAATGACAATGACCCGAGATGAAGTGTTCCGGGGCACCGGCCCAACATCGGGCTCATCGATGAGCGTAAAAATTGGTGCCAAAAACAATGGTCGAATTGTCGCCGCCTCCGCCGAATTAAAATTCCAGGCCGGCGCCTTCCCCGGCGCCCCCATTCAACCGGGTTGCATGTGCTGCTTCGGTCCCTACGACATCGATAACGTTGAATCAGTCGGCTATGACGTCGTCGTCAACCGGCCAAAAGTCGTCGCTTATCGGGCCCCAGGCGCGCCCATTTCAGGATACGCCGTCGAAAGCACGTTGGATATTTTAGCGCGCAAACTCAACATGGATCCGTTGGCGCTGCGGGAATTAAATGCGGCGGGGCAAGGCACCCGCACCGTGCACGGCCCTACTTTTGGCGTCGTCGGTTACAAAGAAACGCTTGAGAGCGCGAAGAAGCATCCGCACTACCAAGCCGAACTGGGTCCCAACCAGGGCCGCGGCGTCGCGTCAGGGTTTTGGTTCAATGTGGGCGGCGAATCGACCGCCTCTGTCAGCGTCAATGAAGACGGCACGGTCACCGTCACATCAGGCGCGCCGGATATTGGCGGTTCGCGCGCGTCGCTGGTGATCATGGCCGCAGAGATCCTTGGCATTGATGTGAACAAGGTGCGCGCCATCATCGCCGACACCAGCTCCATCGGATTCAACCGCCACACAGGTGGCAGTCGCGTCACCTTCGCGTTGGGCATGATGGTGACGGAATCGGCACGTGATATTGTCCGGCAATTGCGTGAACGAGCCGCGCGAATTTGGGATATTGAAGTCGACGCGGTAGATTGGAAGGATGGCGAAGCCCGGCCTGCAGGCGCAAACGCCGGCGACTTTCCACCACTCACCTTGCATGACCTCGCTTCCAAAACCGGCGCCGGCGGCGGTCCCATTAATGCGCGCGCCTCCAAAAATGTACAGGCGCCGGGCCCAGCTTTCGCAACCCACATTTGCGATGTCGAAGTCGACTCCGAAACCGGTAAAGTCACAATCCTGCGCTACACCGCCATTCAGGATGTGGGTCGCGCCATACATCCCAGCTATGTCGAAGGACAAATCCAGGGCGGTGTTGCACAAGGCGTTGGATGGGCGTTGAACGAGGAGTATATTTATGGGGACGATGGCCGATTGCAAAACCCCGGATTTTTGGACTACCGCATTCCGGTCGCCTCTGATTTACCTATGATTGACGCGGTCGCCATTGAAGTGCCAAATCCCACGCACCCCTTTGGCGTTCGCGGTGTTGGCGAAGTGCCGATTGTGCCGCCCATGGCCGCCGTGGCGAATGCTATCGAAGACGCCATCGGTTTACGCATGACGGATTTGCCCATGTCGCCGCCGCGTATTTTAGAAGCGATAGAGCGTAAGGACTAACTTATGGCCGAAGTTTTGCTTTACCGGGACATTGCCAAACAGTTCACCGGTGGTAGGGAAAAAATCCACGTTGACGCAAAAGATGTCCGCTCGTTGTTACGGGCGCTCGACACAGACTTTCCAGGCTTGGCTGAGGTTCTGCAAACGGATATGGCCGTAGCTATAGATGGGCAAATTTATCACGACGCCTTGCTGGAGCCGATTGAAGAAAATAGTGAAATTTGCTTTTTACCCGCTATTGAAGGCGGTTAAAGCCTGGTTATAGCCCGTTTATAGAGGGCGAACGCGGCGGGTTTTTTTTCAATTGCCTTAGTAATTTGATATGATCAAAAGCATGTCAACCTTCGAACCATCCGATGCAAGGGGCAAACATCTCCGCTCTGACATAATTGAGGGTGCCTTGCTTATGGGCTCGGCGTTGGCTTGGCCATAAATCGGAATTCCCGACTTGATGCAAGATTGATACATTTCAAATTTATACGAGTTTCTAAATTTTGAATACAGGTAGTCGAGCCATTAGCCCGTCCCATCCCGCTTTTTGAAGCGAACAATTTCCGTTCCCACAAAGCGTATCTGAAACCAAAGCGGATCATGCTTCACGTCAAGCAGACAAATATGCGGCCAACAGGTGGCAGAGAGATCTAAAGGATCAAAATTACCCCACGCGGGCAAATCAGAAACAGGATGAATTGACCGCCAATACCTGAACAAACAATCGATATTAGGGTCACATTCGCCCGCCAAATTAAGTCCAATTATGTCAGGCATTTGATTAGTTTATAACGAAATAGTTAACAACTTACTGCCATACCAATTTATTCAAGGAATTTAATTTGTAAGAATCCATGCGCTGATGGCACGCACTACCGCATCCCGTAGGCCTAAAAAACCATGATGCGATAATGACTTGCAGGAATTTTCAGCTTGTTTCCCACCATCAAACGCCATCAACGCCACATAAGTGGTCTTGGATAACGCCGATTCTATTTCCACCGCGCCACTATATGGCGTCACCCAACAATCATCCTTCAAATGGTGCGCCACCAATGTGGGTGCAGTAATCGCCGCGAGGTTCATATCGAGTACGTTTCCGCCACGCCGGTTTTCCTGTGAAATCGACGACGTGAGGACAAGCCCGTCTGGCGGCGCGGCTTGAAGGCGTATCCCGGCATTCGCAACCGACGTGGAGCCCCGGCTCGTTCCCACGAGCCATATGGGGACGTCATAGGTTTGCCGAAGCGCCCAGATCAGCAACCGGATGTCTTCAGCATGGTACCTACTTTCCCGGAACCCATCTTCCAAGCCATCTTGCCTCCGATCCGATGGCGCATCAATAACAACGGCGACTATCCCATTGCGCGCAAACCGCCCCCTGCTGGCGACCAGGAAATTCGATGTGTAGCGCATGGTTCCGTCAGGCTTTACACCGACAACCCCCCGTCCTCCCGTGAACAACACCGCCACGGCGCGCGGCTGCGGTGGCGCAACAATGATCGCGGGGACAATAACGCCAGGTCGGGTTACGAATTCCCTGTATTCGTCCGCATGCGTCGTTTCGGGGACAACCAACGCAAATAACGCGAGCGTCACCACAAAGGCGACGGCTCGCCTAATCATCTCGCTTGACCCGGCCTCGCGTTTGTTTGCGCACGCCAGTTCGTCGCTTGGAGTCCATCCGCCGTTGTTTCGCCCCCTTCGATGGCTTTGTCGCCACACGCGTCCGGGGTCGAACCGCAGCCTGTCGAATAAGCGCCGCCAAGCGGTCCCGGGCGTCTTTGCGGTTTTGCACCTGTGTTCGAAAGGAATTCGCCGTGATGACTATAACACCGTCGGTGTTCATACGCCGTCCCGCTAGAGTTCGAAGGCGTAGAAAAATTTCGTTCGACAAGGCCCGGCATTTACGCGCGTTAAAACGCAATTGCACAGCGCTGGCCGTTTTGTTGACGTTTTGCCCTCCGGCACCAGGTGCGCGGATAAAGCTTTCTTCAATATCGTCAGGATCAAGCGATATAGAATCGCTCACCCGCAACATTTGATCGATCATTCCGCTGTGCGCGCGCCCGGGAAATTTCCTGGCGTTTCAGCGACCTGCATACTCGACAACACATCCGGTTTTTCATCGAAATCGACATCTTCATCATACACCACCGAAGAAGAGCGAATATTGAACAGCGCGCCGTCTTGCGCCGATGGCGGCTCCACGCCCTTTTCTAGATTGCGGGCACCGTCAATCAAAAGCCTACGCATTTTAATGATCGCCGTGTCGGAGGTGCCAAGATGTTCCTGCGAACGATCCACAATAGCGCCCGCACTTTCGGTCATCGCCATGTCCTGGGCGCGAATACCCACAATACCGGTGAAGGACCCCGTACGCTGGAACTCGCGGTCGATATTATAATCATTGCCGCTGTTCGCCGCTGTGATTAACGTGCCAGGAATTACCTCCGCATGGGCTACGGCCCCAGTTCGCCAGTTGTGCAATTCCTGTTCGGAAACCGGGCAGTCATTGCGATAAGTAATGCAAATGATATTGCAATGCCCATCATCGGCGGGAACCCACATCCGCACGGTCCTGGATTCACCCGGCACCGGTGCGATCATCGTGTAATACGGATATAGCCACTGGTTCATGCGCCAGTAATACCGCCCCTCGTCCACGATACGCCGCGCACCCAAGGTCATACCAGAATCGCTTTCGGTAACCTTCCATTTTGGCGCCCTGTCTTCGGAAAAAAACACACCCGTCAACGCCGCCTTGTTCGCCGTATCATTATCCAATTTGGAATGCAGGAAACTGACATGGGCGGAATCAATCTCACCTTCAACTGCCTGCGCGTAGTTGCTTTCCTGATACCATCGAGATTGATAAATATAATCGTCGGGAACGTCCATCCATTCCAGTTGCGGCAACTCCCCCTTCAATTCCTTGGGTCCCATATAGGCCCAGATGATTCCGGCTTTTTCCTGTACCGGATAGGCCTTTAGTCTGATCTTGTCCTTGAAATTGCTGTCCGCTGGTTCGGATGGCAAATCCAGGCAATTTCCATCCACGTCGAATTTCCAGCCATGATAGACGCACCGAATACCAGACGCCTCGTTGCGGCCAAAAAACAAACTGACGCGCCGGTGGGGGCAAAATTCATCGACCAAACCAACGCGGCCGTCGGTGTCACGAAACGCGATCAGAGACTCGCCCAGTACCCGCACTCGCACCGGCGCGCCGTCCGGCTCGCTGATTTCACGGGACAACATGAACGGCGTCCAGAAACGGCGCATGAAAGCGCCCATCGGCGTGCCAGGATCCGTTTGGGTCAGATAGTCGTTTTCCTCAGGACTTAACATGTAGTGTCCTCTCAAACTTAGATTTACGCAGCTTTTGCAAACGCCCGGTAATACTCCTGCAACGTAGGCGACGCATTATACAGCGGCGTATGCCCTCGCAGCAAAATCTGTGTGCTGCGTTCATAGGCGGCGCTAGGCATCGAGATAACCCCATCGCGAATGGCACCGCGGATCGTCGCCTTCAACAATCCCGCCGGATTGGCCATACGGAAAATGTGATCCGCCTCTTCCGCACCCAGCGTCCCACCGTTCTTGACCATGCCATGGGCGACCGTTCCCGGCGTCAGGCACGCCGCCGCCAAACAGGCCCCGCCAGTGACCGCCAGTGATTTGTGGCAAGCTTGCGGCGTAAAATACCGCACGCGAATATTGGCTCCCCGGTCGGCTTCCTCCGCGCTTGGCGGCGCGATGATGCATACCTTGGGCACCGTTTCGCTGGCGGCAAGCGCGGCTTCAGTCATGGGCGCGCCGTTCTTGTCCTTCAACCCCATGCGCGTCCCCGCTTCTACCCAGATACGCCGCAGCCGGTCCATCAATCCTGGTGCGGAATCCAACGCGTCCGGCATCTCGCTGGCATCAAACCCTAAATCAGCGGCGCGAATAATCACCATCGGCACGGCGAGGTCGACACAGGACACCTCAACTCCATCAATCTTGTCCACGGGAGCACCCGTCGGCAGCAAGGCCCCCGTCTTCGCGCCCACCGGCTCCAAAAGTGCGAGCTGAACGCCGGGCCATTGCCCCATCACGCCTGGAATTTCAGTCTCGGCGGTCTCCGCGTCATCACCCACCGGTACTTCGCTCAACGCATGCACGACAACACTGGTGTTGGTGTTGAATATCCGTACCCGATGGACGCCCGGTTTCGGATCGATCAAGCCAATTTCATAGGCAAAGGTCGGCAGCGCCGACGACATGTTGCCACAATTGACACTCCAATCGATGGCGCTCTTATCCGCTGCCAATTGCGCCAGCGTACTGTCGATATCCGCATCGTCGCGCGCCGAGGCGCCGACAATGAACACCTTATTGCTTTGGGGAATGCCCCGACCCAAGCCGGTGATCTGCCGGTTGCCCGATGACTCGCCCGTCACCGGCACGCCCATAATGCGCCGGATGACCTCCTCGCGCAGGTCAAGCGATTCGGGCAAGTGCTTGTCATACAACACAATCCCCGTCGAGGTGCCGCCACGCATATAGAACACGGGAATTTCCAAAACACCGCGCATAACACGCGGCACTAGGCCAAGAAAATGAACGCCGTTGGTGGTCATGGCTGGGGCTCGCTCCTAAATTTTTCGACATTGCGCTAATTCTAACCCCAGAGCGCCGCAAAAAGAAACCACCACATACCGGTAGCACAAACAAAAACGGACGCCGTTGAAAGCGTCCGTTTGTAGTTATGATCGTAAACCGTCGTAACGCGTTCGATTTATCGGGAGTAAAACTCAATGACGAGGTTTGGTTCCATCTTGGTCGCGTACGGCACGTCGCCCAGCGCGGGGACGCGAAGGAAAGTTGCGGCCATTTTGTTGTGGTCGGCGGTGATATATTCCGGCACTTCGCGTTCCACCGATTCACTGGCTTCGAAGATCATCGGTATTTCGCGGCTCTTGGCGCGGATTTCGATCACGTCGCCTTCCTGGACCTCATAGGACGGAATATTGACCCGGTGTCCATTCACGTTGATGTGGCCATGGTTGATGAATTGACGCGACGCGAACACCGTCGGCACGAATTTGGCACGGTAGACGACGGCGTCCAAACGTCTTTCCAGCAGGCCAATCAAGTTTTCGCCGGTATCGCCTTTGGCGCCCGTAGCGGCTTCATAATAGCGGCGGAAGCGTTTCTCGCCGATATTCCCGTAGAACCCTTTCAGTTTTTGCTTGGCGCTCAACTGGGTGCCGAAATCGGACGGCTTGCGACGGCGTTGGCCGTGCTGGCCAGGACGGTAATCGCGTTTATTGATTGGGCTTTTGGGGCGTCCCCACAGATTGACGCCCAGGCGCCGGTCGATCTTGTACTTTGAACTTTGACGTTTTGACATTGTTTATAGGTCCCGTGTTTTCGGAGTTGTTATTAACCCGGTAGTCCATCGTTCAATATTCCGAACGTGGCGGGGCTTAATTCAGCCCGCATTCCCGGAAGCGGCGGCAGTATATGAATTCCGTGTCCTATGTCAAACATTCCTTTAGGGCCGTAGCGCAGAGACGATTCCGTGCAACGTGCGTAGTTCCTGTTCGGTCAATTGCGCGCGTTGAAAGATATTGCGAATATTGCGGACCATGACCGGGCGTTTTTCCAACACATGCAGAAATCCACTGTCATCCAGCGCGCTTTCTAGCC
>JAPKDL010000024.1 GCA_028822585.1 Alphaproteobacteria bacterium
CGAACTTCTCGCCCAGGCGATGGGTTAAAGCGGCATTACCAGAAGAACGTGGGTGCGCCGCAAATTCCCGGCTGCCATCCCCTGACGCCATCGAGACCATACTTCTAGGTCGTAAAAACCTTAATCAAAAACGATGGGATAGCAATGCATTGTTTGTGCCAAGATATTAAGGTTAAGGGATAATAAGTGGTTCGCGGGACAATGTCTTCGTGGAAAGGCTGTGGCCAACAATCAAATATGAAGAGGTTTAACTGCACGCCTACCGCGACGTGCCCGAGGCTCGGGCAAGGGAGCTAAAATTCGCACCCTGTATGGTGTTCGAAGATCTGTCCCCACAGGATAAATGCGGCCGTATTTTGGAAATGTCCTAAAATGCCCGCCAAAAACACTGAAGAGCCGACGCTGTGGCTGTAAAATCTTGCCATACTGAAAAAATTAACGCTCTCGCGCCTAAATAAGACCCTTAAGCAGAGGTTTCATAAAGTGATTGCGTCGTCATAATTTTTTTTGATAAAAGACGTTTGAAATGATCGCCTTGATCAAAAAAAATCGAATACCTTTCCGAAATTCGCCCCGAAGCCTTCGCGCTAACCTCTGACCCCAGTGCCTCACTCGTATCGTATTCGCTCGTTGTTTGGCAAGCGCCAAGGGTTCCTATCGAAATGACGACAATAATAAATTGGAATAAAGGTGCTATATTATTACTTTGAGTTTGGCGCATAGTAAAATGCCATTCCATGTGAAACGGCACATTAGCTTATCAGAAAATATAGCGTCACTTTATTAAGTCGGCTAGTCCATTCAGTCATATTCATTAGATAATAATGCAATTTTTATCAACAGCGCCTGTCCTTATTTCCAACGCTTTCCGCTCAACAAAGACTCTCTCTCTTGATTGCACAGGCGACCGAGACCAGTTGGGGATCAAGTCTTTGGCGGGCGGCTTTTGGGGGAGCGGCCCGTGGGGCGTCCAATAGTTCTAGTAGGTTGCGGACGTTTTTCCGCAGCGCCTTTTCCGGGAAATGCCAGGACATTTTCAGACTCTCCCGACGCGGTGTTTGGTGCTATTCCCGATCCGCTTCCTGACCCTGCACCAATCTTTTCGGTCAGGATGTTGACGCCGTGATAGCGCTGAATCATTGGAAACACCGCCGAATACCCGCCATGACGATAGCGGACCAAACAACTGGGTCGACGACGATATATATGGTTCTCGTTCATAGGCGGCGCCTGAACTACACTGGAATTCAAAATACGAATTCATCTGACTATTGCCAGTTAGGCGTTTACCAGCGCAATTACAAGCATGAAAGTTGCCCCACGAGCGCCAAGAGATTAGAAAGGCAGGGTAGCAATGCCGGACAATTTGTTGATTGATACAGCCCTTATCCCCGGCGTCGTTTCGATATTTGCCGCGGGTTTGCTGTGGTTCATCGGCGGCGCGGACCGTGGATACGCCGCCGCCGCCGGTGCCATCGGCATCGGCTTTATTACGGGGTACCTCGTGATACTGGGGCCGCCGCCCGCGCCGCCTACTGCGTCGATGCAAAAATTATTCTATGTCGTCGCCGTTGGCGTCATCCTGGGCGTCCTGCTGGATTTAATGCGGCCACAACCCGGGGTAACGCGCGCCTTGGGCGCCCTGGCACCATTGGTCATTATTGGATGGTTTGTTTGGCGGCGCCTGTTTGCAATCGATTGGGGACATGATTGGACCTTGCTAATTAAGGTGGTGGGGTTCGCAATCGTCGCAGGCGCAATTTTAGCGTCGTTATATAGGGAGCGGGGCGCGGCGGTGGAGTCGGGCGTGATGATCCTGGTCGCCGCGACAGGCCTTGCCGGATTGGCGTTTTTCGGCGCGTCAGCGGTCGTCGCTCAATTGAGTGGGACGATCGCTGCGGGGGCGGTGGGATTGTTGCTATGGAACTGGCCCTTTTCCCGCCACGGCTTCGGCGCTGCAGGGATTTTGGGCGCAGGCGGCGCTTTGATGGGGCTCGCTGCAATCTTGTTGTTTTTCAGCGAAGCCAATTCCTTGGCGTTAGTGATGTTGGCGTGCGTGTTCCTGGCCGCGCCAATGTCCGAACGATTGGCGCCGGGACGTGGCGGGTTCGCACGCGCGATACGACCGTTCGTCTTGGCCGCAATCGCCACTATTCCCGCGCTGGTGGCGCTAGGGGTTGCGCTTTTAGGAAGAGGTCAATAGCAGTCATTGAATACTGCGAACCATTTGTGAGCGTTTTCAACGTTCAGCATTCTGATGAGTCGCCGTTTAGATTACGCAGCAATTTGGCCACTTCTGTAGCGGCGGCGGAATCAGCGTCGATTTTGGGTTCGGGCTCTGCATCGACGTTCGCTTGTCCGAGACTTATGCAGAGGTCTCACCATTAAAATGTTAAGGTAACCTTATCATCGCATGAATATCCGATGCTGCGGCACCACCCTTGCGCAACGATGCAAGTGTCGCGCCGGAGGTTCGTTTTGCGAACCGTTCGCCACTAGAGTCGCGAAGTAAGGGATGATGATGATAGGTGGGTTCCGGAAAATTCAGCAATTTCTGCAAAACCCGATGAACATGAGTGGCGTGCAGCAAATCTTCGCCGCGCGTGACCAATGTGACCCCTTGGAACGCGTCATCAACCACAACAGCCAAGTGATAGCTGGTGTCAATATCCTTGCGCGCCAGAACCACGTCACCGCAGCCGTGGAGGTCAACAGTGATGCGTCCGCGCACCTGGTCAAAAAAAGTTAAGGGTTCCTTGGATTGGTCACGATCGAGTCTTCGCAACGATTTCTTCATATCCAACCGCAACGCATAGCTGGCGCCACCGGCAATACGAGCTTCACGCGCCGGCGCCGTCAAATTTCGGCACGTTCCAGGATACACAGATCCGTCCGGGCCGTGTGGCGCGGAGACCGATGCGTCGGCTTCACGCCGTAAGTCCTTACGGGTGCAAAAGCAGGGATACAAAAGGTCAGCGCGTTGTAAATTTTCCAGAGCAGCGGCGTAATCAGAGATATGATCCGATTGGCGACGCACCGGTGTTTCCCAACGCAATCCCAACCATTCCAAATCCTCAAAAATAGCGGTTTCAAATGCCGGTCGGCAGCGGCCCGTATCGATGTCCTCAATACGCAACAGGAAGCAACCCTCTGCCTTTTGCGCTGCTGCAGCGGCAAACATGGCGCTGTAGGCGTGCCCGATATGCAATAGCCCGGTTGGGCTGGGCGCAAACCGCGTCACAATGGCACCCGCTTGATCATGTTGTAAATTCGTCGTCGGACTCATAGGACTGGCGGTAGCCTTCGGGAGGGTTTAAGTCAATTATTATGACGCCTGATCTTATCGCCACCGCCTTGGACGAATTGGCCGCCCGCGACGCCGACATTGCCCGGGCATTGGAATCCGTTGGTTATCCTGAACCGCGCAATCGGGAGCCAGGATTCGTAACCTTTCTAAACATCATCATCGGTCAACAAGTCTCCGTACACGCCGCCGCCGCAATTCGGGGACGCTTGATTGATGCTCTTGATCCTTCGACGCCGAAACAATTTCTAGCGCTGAACGACGACGCCTTGCGCGCGATTGGTCTTAGCCGCCGCAAAATAGAATATTGCCGTTTGTTGGCCCAGGACATCGAATCTGGCGCTTTTGAACCTGATCGCCTGCCCGAATTTGATGACGAACAGGTTATGTTGCAGATCACTGCGCGCAAGGGTCTGGGCCGTTGGAGCGCTGAGGTTTATATGCTGTTCGTGCTGGGGCGTTGTGACACCTGGCCCGCCGATGACCTTGCCGTACAAGTCGCAGTACAGCGTATCAAGGGATTGGACCAACGTCCCAACCGCGCGACCATGGATGATGTTGCGGAAAGCTGGCGACCCTGGCGCGGCGTCGCTGCGTTGTTATTTTGGCATCACTACAACAATGCGGCCTTATAGCGGCGGCAAACTCCAATTCGAGAAGGAATGGCACATGGCTGAATTGATGGAATTGGACGGGCCGCGTTATGGCCCGTCAGCGGGTGGTGACCCCGATCAATTAGTGATTCTACTACATGGCTTGGGCGCGGATGGTGCCGATTTGATCGGCTTGGCGCCGCATTGGGCGTCGATATTGCCCAACGCCGCCTTCGCCGCGCCGAATGCGCCCTTTCCCTGCGAAATGGCGCCTATGGGATATCAATGGTTCAGCGTTCAAGACCGGTCGCCAGAAGGGATGTTGGCGCAGGCGCGTGCGATTGCTCCATCGCTTGATGCGTTCATCGACGCTGAATTGGCGCGGGTTAACTTGACGGTGGATAAGCTTGCGTTGGTGGGTTTCAGCCAGGGTACCATGATGAGCCTCTATATCGCGCCACGCCGCGCCCCTTCTCTCGCTGCAGTGGTCGGATACTCGGGCCGTCTGATTGCGCCGGAACGTTTGGCGGAAGAGGCCACGTCGCGACCGTCCGTTTTGTTAATTCATGGTGAAGTTGACGACCTGGTGCCATTCGCCTCCTTGGGAGAGGCAGAAGCTGCCTTGAAGGCCGCCGGATTTGACGTTAACACCGAAGCTAGGCCTGGTCTGGGACATGGGATTGACCCGGAAGGGTTGGAGTGCGGTGGCTCATTCCTGAAAAAAGCTTTCGGGCTTTAGGTCGTGCAAGCCGGGCGACCGCTGCAAAACAGGGTCGCCCCGACCAGTGAGATCGTTGCGGTTCCATCGCGCGGTATGTTCATGGGCAACCGGGGCGTTCTGCACGATGACACACAGCGTCTGGGCAAACGCCGCTGGGTATTGAAAGCTTGGATTATCTGTCAGTTGGAATTCAAGAACCGCCAGCGAACCGTTATGACTCCGCGTCGTTACACCGAATTGTTTTTCTTCGACGAAGCGACCGCGATCGCTGCCGGACATCGTCCTTGCTACGAATGCCGTCGGCAGGCGGCATTAGCTTGGCGGGATGCATGGCGTCAGGCATCAGGCGTCCTGGAGACGCCGCGCGCCGGTGAAATGGATGCCATCCTACACAACGAGCGGGTGGATGCAGCGTCGCGAATACAACGGTTATGTTCTGGCACCTTTGATGATTTACCCGATGGCGCGTTCGTCTTAATCGACAGCCAACCGCATTTGATCCTCGGCGAAGATATACTACCTTGGTCGTGGTCTGGCTACAGCGCGCCAAAACCCCGCCCGCAGGGACCGGGTGCCATCATCCTGACCCCGCCCAGCGCCATGGCGGTGTTGCGCGAAGGATATCAGCCCGAATTGCATCCCAGTGTCCATCAGCGCGATACGAAAAAAGGTAATTGAATTTTCTATACACTCTGAGACCTCTGCATAAGTCTCGGGCATAGGACTGAGATTTGTTATGCTCGTGTCATGAGGAATTCCTATGAGATCCAATCAGCGCTGTTTGTTTCCAGCATAGTGCTTGGTCACCCCTCCTTACATGATCCGGACGACACCGAAGCGGTTTTGGATTGGACGCGGCTTGTAGCCTTGATGGATGAAATTTACGCGTCGACGGCAGTTCGTCCGAACTATCCCTTGCTGACGTTGCTGCTCAGTCTTTTGCGAGCATCTGGTACAAGCTTTCTGACGAACGCCTTGCGGCCAAGCCTGGCGCGCGATTTGTTGTTCCGGCGTTTCTTTCGCCTTGAGTTATCCAAGGTATTCCTGACGCAACGACATTGGGCCATTTTCGCCAATAACTCGTACAGTACGATTTGTGGGAGACGTTGCTGGGAGCGATGAACCGTCAACTGGAGGCGCAGCAGATCATCATGTCAGAAGGTCGGGTCAATATAATTGATGCGGCACCGGTTGAAGCAGCGCAATCGGGTCCGGGCAAGGGCGTGGAGGAAAAGCCGACGAAGGACGTTGAAACGGGTTGGCATGTGAAGCAGGACAGCAGACGGCCCGTCGCCACCTATAAACGGCTGCATGAGCCGACGCGAACACGGGTTATGGGGCTGAACAAAATCTGACATTTCATGGGCTGGCGTCAATGGCGAGTAACATCCGCAAGGGTGCTAGATTTCTCACCCTGTATGGTGTTCGAAGTTCTGTCCCCGCAGGATAAATGCGGTCGTTTTTTGAAAATACCCTAAAATTCCCGCCAAAATACTGAAGAACCGGCGTAGTGGCTGTAAAACTTCGTCATACTGACAAGTTTAACGCTCTCGGATCTGAAAAAGCCCTTTATACAGAGGTCTCACTATATCTTGTATCGAAAATCCGATTCAGCTATCAAAATATGATCGTTGACGGACCTCTGACTGAAGGGGGCACCGCAAGAGCGGTGGCTAAATTGTGTTGATCGAGACGAAGGAATGCCCAGCGCTGGTCTTGAACGCCGATTTTCGGCCGTTGAGCTATTTTCCCTTATCGTTGTGGTCGTGGCATGACGCAGTAAAAGCCGTGGTCACAGACCGGGTCAACGTCGTGTCCAGCTATGATAGATATGTGCGCTCGCCTTCCTTCGCACTACGCGTGCCCAGCGTCATCGCTCTAAAAGACTTTATCGTACCCAATCGCAAACCAGCGTTCACCCGGTTCAATGTTTTCCTACGCGACCGCTTCGCCTGTCAATATTGCGGTGACGCCCTACCGTCACACGAATTGACCTTCGATCATGTCGTCCCACGATTCCGTGGCGGCCGCACAACCTGGGAAAATGTGGTGAGCGCCTGCGCACCGTGCAATCTACGCAAAGGCGGTCGGATGCCATCGCGGGCGAGTATGGCACCAAAACGGCCGCCCACACAGCCCTCCACCCAACAGTTGCAGGAAAATGGGCGCGGTTTCCCGCCTAATTTTCTGCATGATAGCTGGCGGGACTTTCTGTACTGGGATACGGAACTCGATCCGATCTAAAACCGTTCCGACAGCCAAATCGCGGCGCGCGACCCGGTTTTTATAACTGCACTTAACACGGGATAACCCACCGCGTCCGCCGCGCCAAGGCCCAGCGCCGTGTCGCGGTGTTGCAATTCCTCGGCGCGAAATTCGTCGATTGTGGATTTCAACATGGGTTCATCCTGGTGTGTATCACCGCTAAGACGTTCCGATTGTTGCTGGTAGTGTTCGTCGATGACTTCTTCGACGGCAACAGTGCAGGCCATCGCCGCTTTTTCTCCCATCAGAGCAGTCGCCGCGCCTAGCGCGAATCCAGCGACCCGCCACAACGGGCCCAAAATGGTGGGCCGTACTTGTCGTTCAACTAACATCGCGTCAAAGGTTTCCAAATGATGTTTTTCCTGATCCGCCATACGCAGAATAACAGGTGCGCACGCAGATTTTCTGAGCACGGAAAGTTGCCCTTCATAGATACGCACTGCGCCGAATTCACCTGCCTGATCGACGCGGATCATGCGCTTGACGTCCTCTAATGGCGGCGGATCGCCCGGCAAATAGGCGGGCCCCGCAGGGAGGTTGTCCGGTTTGGCTGTCATCGTCTTGCGATCCAAATTGTTCCTAACCCAACGAACAGGGAGAGCAGAAAATTGTACCCCGCCATGGAAACCCCAAACAAGGACCATGGAATTTCGTCGCACCGCAGCACCGCCGCGTTCATGATTTGATCGCGAAGCGCGTCCAGTGTTTGCGCGGCTCCGCCGACGCCGCTGCAAGTGGCGGGGCCGGCCCACCATTTGTATTCGACGCCCGCGTGATAACCAGCAATTCCAGCCCCCGCCAGCACAGCCGCCGCGCCCGACCAAACCATAAGATTCCGCATCCATACCGTAGCGTACAACCGTAAGGACAGAGCTCCAAGGCCAAGCGCCACCCACCAAGGAATTCGTTGATAAAGGCACAAGGCGCAAGGCTGCAGTCCGCCCAAAAATTGAAACGCATAAGCGCTAGCCAATGCAACGATGCTGCTGCAAATGAGTCCGATAGCGGCGGCGCGTTCCCCTAATCTACCAATGGTATTATGCAACATGGAAGTAACCAAAATTTCAGAGAACAAATTTAATAACGGCGAAGCCCAGGAACAGCATAACGAAAAACAGCGTCGCCAGCAGCGTCAATCGCGCTTCTACGAATTTACGAATGGGGTCACCAAAGCGCCACAATAGCGCTGCGACGATCAGGAACCTCGCGCCTCGGCTGAGTACGGACGCAATGCTAAAGGTCACAAGGTCAAGGTCGGCGACGCCACTGGCGATGGTGACGACCTTGTAGGGAATTGGCGTGAACCCGCCCGCGGCGACTATCCACGCACCCCACTCACTATACCAGCCCTGGAAGATCGAAAATTTGGCGTCCGCACCATAGAATTCGATGATTGATTTACCCAATCCTTCATAAGCCAGCGCGCCAATGCCATAGCCCGCTACACCGCCCAATACCGACGCGATGGTGCAGACGGCCACGATGCGCCATGCTTGATCCCGCTGAGCCAAAATCATAGGTATCAACATGGCTTCCGGCGGGATTGGAAAAAACGAACTTTCCGCAAAGGTCAGCACCGCCAACCAGAACAACGCGTGCGGGTGAGCCGCCAGGCCCATAGTCCAGTCATACAATCGGCGCAGCATTATCGAATGATTCAGTCTTTTAAGCTGTGTTTAAAGGCGAACAACTATACTACTACAACAACCAGGCTCCCCGCACGGTACTTTTCCACGGCTTGGCGTAACAACGGGCACCTTCCACTGCCCCGCGCGTCCGAGCATCGCCAGTCATAGTTATATTTCTAGCTCGAATTATACATATTCAATCGATTCTTATTGTTGACCCAACAGAATGCAACAGTAGTATGCGCTCCGATAAGCCCCTGTGGCGGAACTGGTAGACGCGCGGGATTCAAAATCCCGTTCCTTTACGGGAGTGGGAGTTCGATTCTCCCCGGGGGCACCATTATCATGGATCACGGACCAAGTGACTGAATTCAAACAATGTTTGTTTGATGAAGGGAGTTTGGTTAGTCATGGTGTGGGTAAGGTCTCCGGTATACTTTTATAAACGTGGCGAGATGTTTTACTTCTCTCGCGCAGTCCCCAGCGACCTGCAGCACCGCTTCGATAAGCGGAAAGTGGAAGTCTCGCTGCGAACTAAATCCGTATCCAGGGCACGTAAATCCGCGGCGGCGCTTTCAGACAGGCTGGAGCGCTATTGGGACAGCTTGCGAATGGAATTGATTTATTCGCGAGAGTTGGGCCTTTCTGTCATCGAGGAAGGAACAGCGCGGCAAGCATCAAAACTCACATTCGACGAGGTATTAGAACTGTATCACCGATTGAAAGGCGTTGGGAAAACCAAACTGTTTTTTGAAGGGTCGGAGCGAAGCATTCGGTATCTCAAAGACTGTCTCGGCCATAACAGCGTCGATGGCTTGATGCCTGGCGACGCCGGCCTATTTCGCGATTACCTTCTGGAGCGCGGAATGTCAGCTTCCTCTGTGAAGCGAGTCATCGCTTCCGTCCGGGCAATTCTAAACTTGGTTATTAAGGAACGCGGTCTTTCCAGGCCAAATATTTTCAATGGCGTATTCATCCCAAAAGATCTCGATAAACGCTCGCGTCCCCCGATACCCTCTGGCGAAATTCAAAAAATTCAAAACGAATGCAGGTCAGCGGATGATGAGCCGCGTTGGTTGATAGCTCTAATTAGCGATACTGGAGTACGCCTGGCCGAAGCCTGCGGCCTGTTGTGCTCCGATATCAAATTAACCGACGCAGTCCCCCATCTAGTTATTCGTGAACATCCGTGGCGGAGGTTGAAAACTTCTTCAAGCAATCGGGACGTTCTGAACTTAATAAGTGACTTTCGGGTTATCTCCCGATGTTGATTTTGATACCTAATAGTCGAATTATTAATTGTAAAACGTGCGCTATGAGGCCTATATCAAATTAGGCGGGCTAAGTGGTCTGATCGAAACAGATGGGTAGCGCCCGTTTCGGTTGCGCCATTAGACTGGAGCGCACAGACCATGCAGAATTTTGTGACCATATTATTGATAGCTACTATGGCGGCGACCCTAGGCGTTCTTATCGTTGGCGTTGTTAGCATGGCCAAAGGCGGCGAGTTCAATGCTCGCTATGGCAACAAGTTAATGCGGTTGCGTATCCTAATGCAGGGTATTGCGGTGGCACTATTCGTCATCCTGATGATCCTCCGCGGAAATTTTAACCTCCCGACAACCACATAGTTAAAGGTGCCTCGCAATGGTAAAGCTGACGAAAATCTACACACGGGGCGGCGATAGTGGGGAGACCTCGCTGGGCGACGGTGTTCGTGTTCCGAAAGATTCTATTCGTGTGGCGACCTATGGCGCGGTCGACGAGGCCAATGCGGCGATCGGCGTGGTCCGAACCGCCCTCAAAAGTGCTCCGGTGAAAGATAACACGACCGACGACACGCTGGGACGGATACAAAACGACCTGTTCGATCTTGGGGCTGATTTATGCACCCCGGAAGAAGGCAAGCGTTCGGCTGGCGCCTTGCGCGTAACGCCGGAACAATCTGTGCGCTTGGAGAAGGAAATCGACGCCATTAATGCAGCCCTGGCCCCGTTGAATAGTTTCGTACTGCCCGGCGGATCGGCGGCGGCAGCGCATTTGCACATGGCCCGAACCATCACTCGCCGTGCCGAACGCCTAGTCGTCACCCTGGCACGGGAGACCAACGTCAATCCCGCTGTAATTACTTATTTGAACCGGTTGTCCGATTTGCTGTTCGTATTGGCGCGCCATTGCAATGAGGACGGTGCCCGCGATGTACTTTGGACGCCCGGTGCCAATAGATAAACCATAGCAAGAATTATTGAAGCGCCTGAATATGCAGCTCTCCCAGCAATGCTCTGGGATCAATGGACCGGTTACCTAAAAGAATTAATTACGGTGGACGGTCTGTTTCGCCACCATCGACGCATCCAGAGAATTCATTTTAACGACGCTACAACCACAATACCTGCCGCCGATCTACGCGATAATCGCCAGACATCCCTCGTAATGAGGTTGGGATCATTTCACGACATTTCCATCAACGTGTTCTCCGCCTAGTTTAATCACGACGTTCTATTAGACGCCGCCCAACTCTGGCGTCCAAAGATAGACCTTGTGGACGCTGATTTTTCCAACGTACTCAATCCAATTTGCGTCGCCACCGAGGATGCCCGTCTGGTCGTGTAGTAGAATTTACTATCGCCCTTAATAACTTGTTAATTTTGCGTTTGTGCAGCAGCACATTGCTTTATCCATAGGGGGTATATTACGATTTGCGACCACAACCCTATCAAGATTACATGAGAATTTTGAACGACGTTCCCAGTGTGACCTGCCTCATCACCCACAGGATAGAAAACGATAGGTCGTGAAGGTGCATACGTTAGAAACAAAATTTTGCTTTATATTTGGATATCTGGCGTTGCCAGTGCCCTTTTGGAAATGGAAATGGAACATCGCGCCGCGGAGCAATTTTTCACGCCATGAACCCGTGCATAGCCATGTATTAGCGATCGCAACGCTTCCTCAATATTTAAGGACGAAACACTGCATCACCTTGACTTCTTAGGGTCTCAGGCATAAAAGAAAAATCGAAATTTTTCGTAGACCGCCAAGGAAATTCGCAATGAAAGTTCTCGTCCCCGTAAAACGGGTTATCGATTACAACGTGAAAGTACGCGTTAAGAGCGACGGCACCGGTGTTGAGACCGCAAACGTCAAAATGTCCATGAATCCATTCGATGAAATCGGCATTGAAGCGGCGCTCCGCCTTAAAGAAGCCGGGTCCGCCGAAGAGGTCATCGCCGTATCGATCGGCGTCGCCCAGTGTCAGGAAACCATCCGAACAGCGCTCGCCATGGGTGCGGACCGGGGCGTATTGGTCGAAACCGAGGAGGGTGCCGAACCGCTGGCAGTCGCCAAAATCTTGAAGGCCATCATTGAAAAGGAAGGTCCGGAAATCGTCATTTTGGGCAAGCAGGCCATCGATGACGACAGCAACCAAACGGGGCAAATGTTGTCGGCCCTGTTGGGGTGGAGCCAAGCGACCTTCGCATCGAACATCGAATTGGGCGACGGAACTGCGGACATCACCCGCGAAGTCGACGGCGGCCTTGAAACCATCAAGGTCAAGCTGCCCGTGGTCGTCACCACGGATTTGCGACTGAATGAGCCGCGCTACGCCTCGCTGCCTAACATCATGAAGGCGAAGAAAAAACCAATCGACAAGATGAGTCCTGCCGACCTTGGCGTCGATATGACCCCACGCCTCAAAACACTGAGCGTGGTCGAACCGTCGAAGCGCGAAGGCGGAGTTAAGGTTGAGAGCGTAGAAGAGCTTGTCGAAAAATTGCGGAACGAAGCGAAGGTAATCTGAGCCATGAGCACACTTGTCATTGCCGAACATGACGGCGAAAATATTAAGCCCGCCACACTGAACACTGTCACCGCGGCGCTCGAAATTGGTGGCGATTGCGTTATTCTCGTCGTCGGGTCGGGTTGCGATGCCGCAGCGCAAGTCGCCGCGAAAATTGCCGGCGTTGCTAAGGTTTGTGTCGCTGATTCAGCCGAATACGCAAACCAGTTGGTTGAAAACGTCACACCGCTGATCGTCGGCCTTGCCGACGAGTATGACGCAATTCTGGCGCCAGCGACATCCAACGGGAAGAACATCATGCCCCGGGTTGCCGCGACCCTGGATGTCCAGCAAATCTCCGAAATCACCGCCGTTGTGTCTGCGGACACATTCGAACGTCCCATTTATGCGGGCAACGCCATTGCGACGGTGCAGTCCACGGACGCAACCAAAGTTATTACAGTGCGCGCCACGGGGTTTGACGGTGCCGAAGCCGAAGGCGGCAGCGCTACAGTTGAAGCAGTGGCCGCGACCGGGGATTCCGGATTGTCTGAATTCCTCAAATCGGAAATCAGCAAGCTCGAACGACCAGAACTGACAGCTGCTGGGATAATCATTTCGGGCGGACGCGGCATGCAGAATGGCGACAATTTCATCATGCTAGAAAGAGTCGCGGACAAACTTGGGGCAGCGGTCGGTGCCTCACGCGCCGCCGTGGACGCTGGTTTCGTGCCCAACGACTATCAAGTTGGCCAAACGGGCAAAGTCGTTGCGCCGGATTTGTATATCGCCGTCGGCATTTCCGGGGCCATTCAACATTTGGCCGGGATGAAGGACAGCAAGGTCATCGTGGCTATCAACAAGGACGAAGAAGCCCCAATATTCCAGATCGCCGATTATGGTCTGGTAGCGGATTTGTTCACTGCGGTGCCCGAACTCGAAGCTGAACTCGACAAGGTGTTGGAATAACCACCAACCCTTGAGCCCACAGGCTCTATAGCGCAAGGATACCGGCCCCATGATTAAAAAAATCGGCGTCATCGGTGCCGGTCAGATGGGCAATGGCATCGCCCATGTCGCCGCACTGGCGGGGTTCGATATCAAACTGTTGGATATTGACCCCGTGCGCCTTAGTGCCGCCAAGACGGCGATTACCGGTAATCTGGACCGACAGGTGCGCCGGACAATTGTCAGCGCGGAAGACCGGGACATGGCACTGGGCAATATTGCGTTTGGAACCGATTACGCGATCTTCGGCGACCGTGACATCGTTATTGAAGCCGCCACTGAAAACGAAGACGTCAAGCGCGAGGTTTTCAAAACCCTGTTGCCGCATTTGCGCGACGACGCGATAATAGCGTCAAACACATCGTCAATTTCGATAACCCGGCTGGCCGCGCGCACCGACCGCCCGGAAAAATTCATTGGCCTGCACTTCATGAACCCCGTGCCAATGATGAAGCTGGTGGAAATCATCCGAGGGCTGGGTACGGACAACGACACCTATCTGGAAGTCCGGGAGCTTGCCGAAAGTCTTGGTAAAACGATTACGTTATCGGAAGATTTTCCGGCCTTCATCGTGAACCGGATTCTTTTGCCCATGGTCAACGAGGCGGTTTACACACTTTACGAAGGCGTTGGAACTGTCGAAGCCATCGACACCGGCATGAAACTGGGCGCCAATCACCCTATGGGTCCCTTGGAACTAGCCGATTTTATTGGATTGGACACCTGTTTGGCGGTCATGCAAGTTCTTTATGAAGGTCTGGCGGACACAAAATACCGGCCTTGCCCCTTGCTGGTGAAATATGTCGAAGCCGGATGGCTGGGGCGGAAAACCGGTCGTGGGTTTTACGACTATGGCGGCGACATCCCCGTCCCAACTCGTTAGAGCCCTGTCTACGGTTTGTTCAAATAAGAGCGTATCAAGGCTACCGCTTCCGGTGAATCCCATTCCGCCGGTCCCGTAAGCGCCCCGACAACGTGTCCTTCGCGGTCAACGAGAAAGGTTGTCGGCATCCCACGGACGCCCAGCGAGCCCGCCAATTCCATTTTAGGGTCCAGGAACAACCGCACCCGTCGCGCACCAATTTTTTCGAGGAAGGCGCGCGCTGTTTTGGCACCGCCTCGGTCAATACTAACAGCGGCCACCAGGAAATCTTCCTGCGCCAGTATCGTCGCCACCAGGTCCAGGGACGGCATCTCGCGGAGACACGGCGCGCACCACGTTGCCCAGAAATTTACCAGCGCCACCTTGCCCTTGAGCGCCTGTAATGTGACAAATTTTCCGCTTTCGTCCAAGAATGGCGTATCAGGTGCTGGTCGGGCGGGTGTGTAGTGTATAAATTGTGCCATCCAGCCCTGCAGACGCGAGGGATCGTCCGCTGAAAGCGCTGCGCGCCAAGCGACAGGGAAAGCTAATGCGGCGCAAAGCATAACGAACAAAATTTGGCGATGTTTCGTCATTGTTTATTTAATCCGTCTATCGTGAGTACGTTTTGTCATGAATAAGCCCAAGAGCACAAATACCGCAGAATCTGGCGCCAATTCAATGTGGGGCGGTCGATATGCGGCCAGCCCATCGGAAATAATGCAGCGAATCAACGCCTCGATTGATTTCGACCAGCGTTTGTATCGCCAAGACATCGCGGGATCCAAGGCTCATTGCGAAATGTTGATCGCACAAGGTGTAATTTCGGGCAACGACGGCGCTGAAATTCTGAGTGGGTTGGACATGGTTCTGACCGAAATCGAAGGCGGGGACTTCGACTTCAAGACCTCGCTGGAAGATATTCACATGAATATCGAAGCGCGCTTGAAGGAGTTGATTGGCGATGCTGCGGGACGGCTTCACACGGGGCGTAGCCGCAATGATCAGGTTGCGACCGATATCCGATTGTGGGTCCGCGACGCCATCGACAGCCTTGATGATCAATTAAAATCACTGCAGGAAGCGCTCATCATTAAGGCCGAGGTCCATGCGGAAGACGTTATGCCGGGTTTCACCCATTTGCAAACGGCGCAACCGGTGACCTTTGGCCATCACATGTTGGCCTATGTTGAAATGTATGGTCGTGACCGCGCGCGCCTTTCGGATTGCCGCAAACGGGTGAATGAATCCCCTTTAGGCGCGGCGGCGTTGGCGGGCACGTCTTTTCCCATCGACCGGAAAATGACGGCGCGCGCGCTTGGGTTCGACCGACCTTTAGCGAATTCGCTCGACGCAGTGTCTGCGCGCGACTTCGCGTTGGAATACTTGTCGACGACGGCGATTTGCGCGTCACATGTTTCCCGGCAGGCGGAAGAATTGGTGATTTGGTGCGCGCCGCAATTCGGCTTTATCCGGTTGTCCGATTCGTTCAGCACCGGATCGTCGATTATGCCGCAAAAACGGAACCCGGACGCGGCCGAACTGGCGCGGGCAAAAGCCGGGCGTATTTACGGCGCCCTGACGACGTTGCTGGTAGTCATCAAAGGTTTGCCGCTGGCTTATGGCAAGGACATGCAGGAAGACAAAGAGCCGGTGTTTGACGCGACCGATAGCTTGTCGCTGATGCTGGCCGCGATGGCAGGTATGGTCAGCGATATGACGGTGGCGCCTGAGGCGTTGCGCCAGGCCCTTGCCGCAGGTTTTCCTACTGCCACTGACCTTGCCGACTGGTTGGTTCGGGTATTGGATATGCCGTTTCGCGACGCGCATCACGTAACTGGCACGCTTGTCAGCATGGCGGAAGCGCAAGGAGTCGGGCTGGATGCGCTGCCCTTGGCGGCGATGCAAGAGGTCGAACCGCGCATTTCAAAGGATGTATTTTCGGTGCTTTCCATCGACGCGTCCGTAGCCAGCCGGACCAGCGAAGGCGGCACGTCGAGCGAATTGGTGCGCCTGGCCGCCGCCGCGGCGCGGGAGCGTTTTCTATGAAGAATCTCAAAAATCTAATCGTCGTAGCGGCGGCGTTGACCTTTATTGTCGCGGCACCCTTATCGGGTTGTGGCAAAAAGGGCCACCCGAATCCACCCCGCAAGGACAAGGTCTATCCCACGGTCTATCCAAAAGGAGCGTTGCGTTCCGACGCCGCGCCAAATCATCTGCAATTTTCTTTCAAGGTAAACAGCGACCAATGAACCCTTTCGTTTATAAAAATGGCGCGCTGCACGCTGAAGACGTCGCCGTTGCCGATATTGCTTCAGCTGTCGGAACGCCGTTCTATTGCTATTCCACCGCAGGTCTTGTGCAACGCTATACGGATTTCGCAAACGCCTTTTCGCACAACCGCGCGACGATTTGTTACGCCGTAAAGGCGAACGGGAACCTTGCGGTAATCCGGACGCTGGCGGCGCTGGGTGCCGGCGCGGATGTGGTGTCCGAAGGCGAATTGCGCCGCGCCCTGGCCGCAGGAACGCCAACGGACCGGATTGTTTTTTCAGGCGTCGGGAAATCGCGCGCCGAGCTGGCCTATGCACTGACCCAGGGCATCGTTCAAATCAACGTCGAATCCGAACCGGAACTGGAAGCGTTAAGCGAGACCTGCGTCGCGTTGGACAAAACGGCGTCGATCGGGGTGCGGGTTAACCCCGATGTCGATGCGCAAACCCACGCAAAAATCTCAACCGGCAAGGCGGAAAACAAATTCGGCATCGATATCACCCGGGCCCCGGCGGTGTTTGCGCGCGCCCGTGACCTGCCGGGTGTTAATCCGGTCTCCGTGGCCGTCCATATTGGATCTCAGATCACCGATTTGACGCCGTTACGCATCGCCTTTGGCCATCTGGCGAGCCTGGTGGATAGGCTTCGCGCGGATGGGCATAACATCACGCGTCTAGATTTAGGCGGTGGATTAGGCATTCGCTACGAAGACGAAACCCCGCCCACGCCGGCAGAATATGCGGCGATGGTTAACGAAACGTTGGGCCATCTCGATTGTCATTTGATGTTCGAGCCGGGCCGAGTCTTGGTCGGCGAAGCAGGCATTCTGGTAACATCGGTCCTGTACGACAAACCCGGCGAATCGCGCCGGTTCGTGATTGTTGACGCCGCCATGAATGATTTGGTTCGCCCCTCCATGTATGACGCCTATCATGGCGTTTTGCCAATACGCGAAACATCTTCAGACATAATGTTATCTGACGCCGACATTGTTGGCCCGGTTTGCGAAACCGGCGACACATTTGCGCGCCATCGCGCCATGCCTCCGGTCGACCCCGGCGATATGCTGGCGATCCTGTCCGCAGGGGCATATGGTGCCGTCATGTCGTCAACCTACAATGCGCGTTTGTTGATCCCTGAAGTCCTGGTCAACGGCGACGCCTTTGCAGTCGTCCGGGCGCGCCCGAGTTATGACGAGTTGTTGAAACTGGATCAGTTTGCCGATTGGCAGTAAATAGGGCAAAATCAGAAAATAGAGTAAGGACACGCGTTAAAGGGACGGCTACAGACACGCATGGTGAATAAACGCGCGCCGATAGTTGGTGCACCGCGAATGATCCTCTCGCGGTTGGCGCTGTTTTGGGAATGGCTATGGCCTGCCGTTTGGCCTGCTTGTGCCATCCTCGGTTTGTTTGTCGCCCTCGCCGCACTTGATATTTTACCAAACCTGCCCGGATGGCTACATGCGGTCATCGTCACGGTGTTGTTAGTGGGTCTCATCTGGTCCCTGTGGTCCTGTTTACGCGGCTTTGTGATCCCCGGCGCGCGAGCGGCGCGGCGACGGTTGGAGCGGGTCAACAATTTGCCCCACCGCCCACTGGAAACCCTGGAAGATGCACTTGCGCAACCGGCGCGCCCCGCACACCCCTCTGCCCAATCCGAACAAAGCGCTCGGCTATGGGCGCGCCATCAACAACGCATGGTGCGGATGGTTGCTGGTTTGCGTGTTGGGTGGCCCTCGCCAGGTTTGATCCGCCATGATCCCTATTCGTTGCGCATTATCCTTTTGGTCGCCTTGGTCGTTACCGTCATACCCGCGCGGCAGGAATTGGGAGCCCGCCTCGCTAATGCCGCACTGCCAAATATACCCTTGAGCGCGCCCGTTCGCCCCGTGGCGCTGGACGCCTGGATTTCGCCCCCACAATACACGGACAGACCGCCAATATATCTAACGGACGCAAAAGCAAATACTGCGATAAAAACCGGCGCTCTTGAGCGAAAAATCCTCGCGCCCATGGGAAGCTTATTGTTCGTGCAGATCTCTGGGGGCGCAGAGACGCCAGTGTTGGTTGCAAACGGCGCATCCATAGCCTTCGACACCGTACTCGGTTCCAACGCCAATAACGTCTATCAGCTCCGACGCCGCCTGGACGGAGGTGAAACGGTTGAAGTTCATATCGACGGTCGCATGATTGAAACTTGGTCAATCACTGTCATGCCAGATCAATCACCCCGCGTGGCGTTCGCGCAAGCGCCCCGCATATCCCGTCACACCGCGATGCACTTAATCTATTCTGCGTCCGATGATTACGGGTTGACGCGCATTGATGCGAAAATCACCCGACAAGTCGAAACCGCCAGCGCAAAATCAAAAACGCCGCCTACTAAGACGACCCTCGCTAAAATAGGAAAATCGTTCGACCTACGGTTGTTATTGCCAATATCTGGTAAAGAAGACAACATTGCTGAAAGCTTCCATGATTTGACGCCGCATCCTTGGGCCGGTCTGCCCGTCGATATCCAATTGACTGCAACAGATAGGGTTGGGCAACAAAGTAAAAGTAAGACGATCCAATTCAAACTGCCCGAACGCGCCTTCCTGCATCCCGTTGCCCGGGACATCATCGCAGCGCGAAAGCGTTTGACTGAAAACTCCAATCGCAACAAGGCCGTCGTCTTTAACAAGCTCGACGATATCGCGTGGCGCCAGGACGCCTACGACGACGACATCGTGGTCTTCATGGCGTTAACCGCCGCTGGACGCCGTGTCATGCATGATACGTCGGGAAAAATGCTAGAAACGGTTCAACAACTCCTGTGGAACACGGCATTACGCATTGAAGATGGCAAAGTCTCCATTGCCGAGAACGCCCTGCGCCAGGTACAAAAAACTTTGATGGAAGCGTTGGCGCGCAACGCCGATGACGCGGAACTGGAGCAGCTTATGAACAAGCTGCAAACCGCATTGTCGGATTATTTAAGCGCGCTGGAAAAACGGATTCAACATTTAGCCCGTCAAGGACAACCGATAATGTCTGCCAAATCCAGCCAGGCCGTTCTGCATCGCCAGGACCTGCAAAAAATGATTGACCATATTCGATCTCTGGCGCGCAGCGGGGCGCGGGACAAGGCACGCCAAATGTTATCGAAATTACAACGCACCCTGGAAAATATGCGTGCGGGTGGCGCCAAACTGCCTAGCACCAGCGGTAGAGTGGCCAAGGCGATGGATGACATGCAGCGTCTCACGAAGGCGCAAGGCGATTTATTGAATAGCGTCTTCAATCTCGCCAACCAAATTCCGGGTCCCGGACAAGAACGGATAGCGGATTCAACGAACGATAAAGGTAGCGGCCCCCAGGCCGGCGGGAAAGGCGGGCCGGGACCCCAGCCAGGCTCCCGACCGGGGGTGCAGCCCAATCCCCAAAAAGCGTCGCGCGGCAATAGTCTGTCCGCCAGCGCCGCCATTCAAGATGCCTTGCGGCGAAAGCTCGGCGACATCATGCAACGCATCGCTGAAATGACTGGAGAGATACCAAAACCCTTTGGTATGGCGGAACAGGGTATGCGGAAATCGACATCCGCTCTGCGTGGAAACCTGCCGCGACGCGCCGTGGATGCGCAATCTCGGGTCCTGGAATCTTTGCAGCAAGCCATGCAAGCGACCATGCAGAATCTCCAACAACAAGCGAATCAGAACCCCGGCCAAGGCCAGGGACGGGCACCAGGCGCACGCGCACAGGAACGTGACCCATTTGGGCGTTCCATGGGCGATGAAGCGCAAGGCGCGAATACCGGATATGTCGCGATCCCAGATAAAAGCGACCTTCAGCAATCCCGCGAAATCCGCGATGAATTACGACGACGTTCCGGCGAACCCGCCCGTCCTCGTTCCGAACGCGATTATATCAAGCGACTTTTAAAAGAATTTTAAATTGGCCATTTACCCGTTCTAGCTGTGGAGTCTCCATAGGTTGTTCACATGCTAGCTTGAACGGTTGATCGGTAGTTTTCTTTTTATCCCGGCATGAGGCCTGTGCCAATTTTAATGATGCAGCCAGTAGGACAACTCTTTCTTCCGTTGCTCCGAGGTGTCATAGGCTCGGGAATACGCCCATTCCCTAATTCTTGTTTTTAACGGCACGCGGCGTGTGGCGGTTCATGATGGTGAATTACGGCCTTGTCAGAGATAATTGAGCTTGGGGTGACGAGACCGTTTTGTAAGGTTTCTTAATAAAAAATAAATTTCTATATTTCAATATGTTACCCGGGAGCATCCACTTGATTACTGCAAATTCAAAGCGCTTCTAAGTGGTTAGCCCCCATTAAGAATGTCCCATATAAATGTTCGGATATATCTGGCTTGGTTTCCATTTCAACCAGGAACGTTACCTTCACAGAAGCCCTTGTCGAACGGTGTAAAACCACCGCTTGAAACTAAGGAAGGCTGGTTTTTGTGGCATGCCTATGTTCCTTTGACAGTGACCGCTTAAATTTATGCCGTCCTGATCTAGTTTCGCCGCTCGAGAAGCCCTCGTGCAATGACATGTGCCTGGATTTCCGCAGCACCCTCAAAAATGTTTAGAATGCGTGCATCGCAGAGCACGCGACTGATCTCGTATTCCTCCGCATAGCCATTTCCACCATGGACTTGCACGCCATTGTCGGCGTTCGACCAGGCAACGCGCGCGGCAAGCAGTTTCGCCATGCCTGCCTCAATGTCGCAACGGCGGTCAGAGTCTTTCTCGCGAGCAGCAAAATAGCTCAATTGCCGGGCAATCATGGTTTCAACGGCCATCCAAGCGATCTTCCCTGCGACGCGAGGAAATTCGTATATTGACTTTCCGAACTGCTGCCGCTCGACAGCGTATTTGCGCGCCAACTCCATAGCACGCTGCGCGACGCCAATGGACCGCGCGGCAGTCTGAATACGTGCGGATTCAAATGTCGCCATAAGTTGTTTGAAGCCTTCGCCTTCCTGTTCACCCAGTAGATTTTCTGCTTTAACCTCAAATCCGTCGAAGGCGATTTCATATTCCTTCATACCTCGATAGCCGAGCACATTAATCTCGCTGCCAGACATGCCTTCGGCGGGGAATGGGTTGGCGTCACTGCCTCGCGGCTTAGGCGCGATGAACATGGACAGTCCCTTGTAGCCGGGCTCGTCCGCGTTAGTCCGCACCAGCAGAGTCATAACGTCGGTACGCGCCGCATGGGTGATCCAGGTTTTGTTGCCTTGGACGCGGTAGACATCGCCGTCACGCACCGCGCGTGTTTTCAAGCTACCAAGATCGGATCCGGTGCCAGGCTCGGTAAAAACAGCGGTTGGTAGGATTTCCCCTGAGGCCAGTTTCGGCAGCCAATATTTCTTTTGCGTTTCTGTGCCTCCGAGGCGAATCAGCTCACAGGCAATTTCCGGACGTGTGCCGAGCGAACCAACACCGATGTAGCCGCGCGATAGTTCCTCGGTAACAACGCACATCGAAACTTTGCCTTGGCCGTGACCGCCGTACTCCTCCGGAACCGTAAGTCCGAACACACCCATTTCAGACATCTGATTAACAATCTCTATCGGAATGAGTTGGTCCTTGCGATGCCATTCGTGCGCCGAAGGGAGAATTTCGTCATCGACAAAGCGGCGAAACTGACCGGCAATCATCTCAAGAGTTTCGTCGCCATAGCAGGGATCACCGAATTCGCCGTCTTCGATTAAAGTAGCGATCCGCATCCGAACACGGTTGGTATTTCCTTCGGTCGCAAGCCTGCTCGCCGCACCGGTACTAAGTGGTGAAATATCTGTATCGCTCATGCCTAAATCACTGGGCCTAACAATTTCACCCTGACTTATCGCGACGCCTGATTTGAGTTGGTTGATGTACTCACCAAACGCGGCTTGCAGGATTAGCGATTCAAGCTCATTGAATTTCCCAACTATATGGAGACGTTCGGCCCAGTGCAGCAACTCCCGCAAACCGGTGGCATAGGTCATTACCCAGGAAAACCCATGCGCTGCAAACTGCTCTTCATTTAGACGCAAGCCACTAATTTTGCCATCGACAGAGACTAGATCGGAAACATGTGTACGTGCTGTCTCGACAAAGGTTTCAATGGTTTTGTGTGCAGATCCGCATACGCCAAGTAAGTCGGGCAGGATTAAGGAGTTCTCAGCCTGTCTCGCCACGTTGGTCATTGTTTGGGCTCCAATGCGCAAATAAAACGGTTCGCGAACCCTATACCAAGGGCGCTGTGAGAAATACAAGCTTGTACCAACATTTCGGGCTATTTTTAAAGGAATACGAGTGGCGATTTAACAAAAGTGACCTGTTAGATCAATTATCTCAATTGAGGCAATGGGTTAAATTTCATTTAAACTAGTTCTCTGGGGCAGACCCAAAACTATCTTTCCGTAATGTACCCCGCGTCGCCGGGCTTTCAATCACACGCGCTGCAAGCGTTAGCACCGCATTCATTTTATCGTTTAGACTAGCGTGGTGTTTTGGAGTTTCCCAATCTTGGGATAGTTGTTTTTAGCCAACATCGATTCTTCACGCGCAAAATGCGCCTTGGCGAAACTAATGAATTTGGGCATCAGGCGCTCGCATTCTTCCGGTCGATTGTCGCTGATTGCCTTGGTAATCTCGTTAATAAGGTCCACCAAATGATAAGATCGGAATCAATCATCTCGACTTCAATTTCAAATGAGCGTGTTTATTCCACCAGTCCAATGTCTTCTTCAATACTTTCGGCGACGGACGGCGGTGGGGTTAATCCTGAGGATACTGGAAAACATGGCGGGGGTCTACGTGGGCCCAGATTTGTCCCTTCGCCGTCATATCGAATTTACCGGGGATGCGGGCCTGGAGTTCCGCGCCGCTGTTGACGCCTTCGCTAAGCTGAAGGCGAACCACCGAACGGTCGCCCAGCAAATGAGACGACAAAACGTCCACGGGCGTGCCGCCCTTGCGATCATCTCCATCGCTCAAGGTCACGCCTTCCGGGCGAATTAGCAAGCGAACCGGGCGTCCGTCTTCCGCGTCGTCGACCTGTATGGCACCAAACGAGGAGTTAAGGTTGCCTTCCGAAACAATTCCGTCAATTACGTTCATGTGCCCAAACAAACGCGCAACATATTCATCTGCCGGGCGGTAGTATATATCTTCGGGCCGTCCAGCCTGTAGGATCCGGCCACCTTCTCCCAACACCTTGATACGATCCGCCATGAACATGGCTTCTTCCGGATCATGGGTGACCATCAGGGTTGCAACATTGTTTTGCTTCAGCACCGACAGGGTTTCCTCCCGAATTCTAGCGCGCATATTGGTGTCGAGCCCGGAGAATGGTTCGTCCAACAACACGAGGCGGGGTTCCGGCGCTAACGCGCGTGCCAAAGCCACCCGTTGTTGTTCGCCACCGGACAACATATGGGGATGTTTTTCCGCGTGCTGCGCCATGCCAACCTGGTCAAGCATTTCCATTGCCCGTTTTGTCGCCGCCGCTTTTCTCTGTCGAAACAACCCGAAGGTAACATTGCCTAGGATCGTTAAATGTGGAAACAGCGCGAAGTCCTGGAACATATAGCCGATCCGGCGGTCTTCCGGCGGCAGTTGTGACCGGGCTTCGGCGACAACTTCTTCGTCGATTGTCACGGTGCCTTCTTGAAGTGTTTCCATACCGCCCGCGATGCGCAGCAATGTCGTCTTGCCGCACCCAGAGGGGCCCAACAGACACACCAGCTCACCCGCCGCCACGGTCAAGGAAATATTATTGAGGACCTGAGTCGCGCCATAAGCATGGCGCACGCCAACCATATGAAGTCCCTTCATGTTTTAGTCTCCTTGCCCCTGAACGTGCCCATGTCGCGATTTTGCTATCGTGAGGCTGAGTAGTATTACAGGTAAAACACTGACGCCGACAATTGAAAGCGCCGCCAACGCTGCATCTCCTAATTGTTCGTCCACGGCGTAACTGGCGTCGTATCCGTACATCGTGATGGCGGAGACGACGGTTGTGTCATCGACGCCAACCGCATCCATCGTGGTGACCATCTCGTCGCCCGTTACATGGTCCGGCCAATTCGGCGTATTGTTCCAAGGGCGATCTGGCGTGTTGGCGGCGTAGGCGTGGACTTCGGAATCAATGAAGGGCATGGGCTCGTTCCTCAGAGCGGTGACATTGCCATATTGCAGCAGTTTGCGATTATTTCGTCCAGGGACGATCATGGCCAACTGGATTTTGTGGGGCAACGTAAACTGACGGGAAACATTCGCTTTGGTGGCGGAGTTAGAGAATAGCGTCCGCCGCCCGCAGACGAGCGAGCGCTGCATCGTCGTAGCCGATACCCCGCAGCACCTCCTCGGTATGTTGTCCTAATTCGGGTGGCATCGTCGGTTCTGTTTTAGGGCTGCCTTCGACCCAGATTGGCGAGTCCACGATATAGTTGGCGCCGGCCGCCGGGTCATCAATTGGTCGCAAGGCGCGGCCTTCAACCATCTGGGGATCGTTTAGAATTTGGTCAATCTTGCGAACGTCACCGAAGATAAACCGGTTTTCTTCGAGAAGCTGTACCCATTCGTCATAATCCCGCGCCGCGAAAGCTGACTCTAGGATCACGATCAGTTCGGCGCTGTTCTCAATCCGCGCGTCCTGTGTGTCGAAGCGCGCGTCGTCGGCAATGTCGGGCCGGCCCAGCAGCGCCACCAGTTCGGGCCAGCGATGGAGGTTTGTGTTAAATACGATATGGATCCAGCGGCCGTCCCGCGTTTGATAGAGATTGTGCACTGGGTTGCCCGCAGCCTCCCGTGGCGGCCGGCAGGTCACCTGTGCGCCACACAGGGCGGCCTGGGTCAGCACCCCGTTCCACCAGACGCCGTTTGCCATTAAAGAGGTGGACACATGGCTACCTTCACCCGTCCGTTCACGCTGGAACAAGCCAGTCATGACGGCGGCATAGAGGGACATTGCCGTTGGGTGGTCGCCCATGCCGGGAAGCGATCGCGCCGGTGGTGATTCCGGTGCCGGTTTCACCAAGTCCATCAATCCAGTCCGAGCCCAGAGCGCCGTTGTATCGAACCCGGGTCGTTCGGCTTCCGGCCCTGTTTCGCCATAGGCTGAGATCGACGCGTAAACGAGACTTGGATTTTGCGCGCATAAAGTTTCGTATGAGATATTGAGTCGCTCTCTCGTTGGGATTGGCATGTTGGTGATGAAAACATCCGCCTGGTTGATCAAGCGATCAAAGACTTCGCGGCCCTCTGTCGTCTTGATATCGAGCGCGATCCCTTTCTTGTTGCGATTGTCGACAATATAGCCATAGGGGTATTCGGATTTCGGCGTGTCGCTACCGCGCAAATGGACGCCTCGATAGGGGTCCGGACGATGCGGCGGCTCGATCTTTATAACGTCTGCCCCGAAATCTGCCAAAATTACACTCGTTGCCGGTCCCGCAATGAAAGTCGCGAGTTCTACAACTTTTATGCCGCCGAGGATGGCCTCACTCATTCCTAATTCCCCTTTGTAGAAATTTCTTAACATTTTACCAAGGCTACTGTGTGGACCAGGCAAAGTCCAAACTGCTGTAAATGCGGATCCGTTTCCTCGACTCACACGAGCGTTGGACATAGAGTCAGTTCATCTATCTGGGCAGAGGGCCTTGGAATTGACAATTGGAGGGTGTGATGCATGACACTGTTATTCGCGGCGGGACGATCGTTGACGGAAATGGTGGCACACCTTTCACGGGTGATCTTGCTATTGATGATGGTCGGATCAGCGTCGTTGGCGCCAAGGCCGGGCCAGGTCAACGGGAAATAGATGCCGATGGCTTACTGGTCGCCCCTGGTTGGGTTGATGTGCATACGCACTATGACGGTCAGGCGACGTGGGACCCCATTCTCGCACCCTCGTCCTGGCACGGCGTGACTACGGCCTTATTCGGCAATTGTGGCGTCGGATTCGCTCCAGTACGCAAGGCGCATCATCGCGAACTTATCGACCTGATGGAGGCGATTGAGGAAATCCCGGGCACCGCCCTTGAAGAGGGTGTAACCTATGACTGGGAAAGTTTCCCTGAATACCTGGACGCCCTTGACCGGCAACCTCGCGCTATTGATGTGGCGGCCCAAGTGCCGCACCATCCGCTGCGCGTCTACGTCATGGGCGAACGGGCGATTAACCGGGAACCTGCGACAGCCGAAGATATAGCAACGATGTGCGCCTTAACTGAAGAGGCCATGGCAGAGGGAGCGTTTGGATTCACCACGTCGCGCACCAACTCACACAAGACCCTGACCGGCGACTTCGTGCCGGGCCGATATTCGGAAGTAGACGAGTTAATCGGGATTGGTTCGTGTCTCGCCAAATTTGACTATGGCGCCTTTGGCATGAACAGCGATTTTGATGATGAGCAAGGTGAAATGGCCTGGATCACAGACTTAGCACGCCAGACCGGTCGACCCGTCTGGTTCCTTATTACCCAAAACATCCGCGACCCAGAACGCTGGCGACGGTTGCTAGCAGGCATTCATGCCGCCCGGGCCACCGGTGCGCCGGTATCGGCACAGGTGGCGTGCCGGCCCGTTGGCGTATTGCTCGGTATAGGTGCGACGCTGACACCATTTTCCGCCCGCGAGGCCTATCAGGAACTACTCCCACTATCCGGAGACGAGCGCTTAGCGCGGATGCGGGACCCGGCTATGCGAGAGCGCATCTTAAAATCGCCAAATTCAGACGTGGCGATGGACCGGCTGTCGCCATCGCGTGTACGTGCGATCACTCGCTGGGATCGGATGTACACCTTCGGTCCTGACGCCGACTACGAACCCTCCGAAGAGCGTTGTGTTGTGACCATTGCAGCGCACAGCAATCGCACCGTGGAAGAGGTTGTCTACGACTATCTTGTTGAGGGCGTGGACCGTTTTCTTTATTGCCCCGTTTCGAATTACGTGGATGGCAACTTGGAGACGACGCGCGAGATGTTCCTCGACCCTGCCACGCTCTCAGGGCTGAGCGACGGCGGCGCGCATGTTGGCTCAGTTGTGGACGCCAGCATGCCGACATACTTGCTGACCCATTGGGCCCGAGACCGCAAACGCGGGCCGAGGCTGCCGCTGGAAATGGTGGTCAAAGCGCAGACATCGGAAACGGCGGACTTCTTCGGCTTCACCGACCGTGGCCAGCTGGTGCCGGGTTTGCGTGCCGATGTCAATTTGATAGACCATGAAGGTTTACGAATTCATACGCCGCATCTGGTGAATGATCTGCCAGCTGGCGGGAAACGTCTGATCCAGGGTGTCGACGGTTATGTGGCCACGATAGTCGCCGGTCAGACTATATTCGAGAACGGTGAGCATACGGGCGCTCTGCCGGGGCGTTTAGTCCGAGCCGGCGAAATCTAACGAGAGCAAGGCAGTGACAGGGGAATCTAGCTTGAGGCGCATGGTGGATTCCGTAACGTTTCCTGATGAAAACCTCTTTCGATATTTCAAGACGTCGCCCGAAATTATCCGTTTGGCTGTGATGATGTATGTTCGGTTTCCGCTTTTGCTGCGGCAGGCCGAAGATCTGCTCTACGAACGCGGTATCGACATCAGCTACGAAACGGTTCGTGCGTGGTGGAACCGATTGGCTGCCCTTGCCGAATGGCGTCAAATTTCCGCTTGAACTCGGCGTGGTACTGTTTTTAAAGATATGCTTCTTTTACTCTGACAAAGCCATTTCGCGGCGTGCCTGTGTTCCTTTGACAGTGCGGGTAAAACATTTTGAATCAAAATTCAATGACAAGCCGCCCTCGCGTTCCGCCAGCTTCAAGTCGGCGATGAGCTTCGGCGGCGCATTCCGGTGGGTATGTCGAGGCAACACGGAGCGTAACCACGCCAGTCTCAGCTTGTTGGCGTAAACGATCAAGTTTTTCGTATTCGCCATCATAGCCGCGAACAAATGTCGTCGAAAAGGAGATGTTGCGTTGCGGTTTACCTTGGAAGCCGCGCACCGCTGTAAATGCGCCACCGTCTCGGACTGCTGAAATTGCGAGTTCGTTTAGGACGGCACCATCAGCTAGACCATCGACACCATTTGGAAAATGTTCCCGGACACGCGCTTCAACATCGTCGCCTCTACGGACGACGATGTCGGCACCGAGTGACGCAACGAGATCCCTATCATTCTCGGATGCGTCAGCGACAATCGTTAACCCCGCAGCCTTCGCGAGTTGAATGACATAGCCGCCATAGGCACCTGCGGCACCAGTTACGGCAAGCGTTTGTCCTGTCGATAGCCCGAGTAGATCGAGGGAAAGGCGGGCTGTCAGCCCATTCATAGGTAATGTACACGCTTCGACATGCGTCTTTCCAGCAGGGGCTGAGACTACGGCCTCGGAATCTAGAACAATCTGTTCACGGTAACCGCCATGGTTACCCTTTGGAACGACCATGGCCATGACGTTGTCTCCGACCTGCACGCTAGTGGAGGCACCATTACCAACCTCATCGACGACGCCAGCAATGTCCATTCCTGGAACGTATGGTGGCGGATCGACCTTTTGCTGTTCGGCGCGTGAAGCGTTTCGGGCCATGGTGTCTGTGGGGTTCACAGCCGCAGTATGCACATGAACTCGCACTTGACCGGGACCTGCATGCACCTCGGGGAGATTGAGGATCTCCAGCGTCTCGGGTCCCCCGAATACCATTAATCCAACTGCGCGCATGTAGTCCGCCTTTCGTTGGTCACTATTAGTTTTAAATGAGTCGCACGGCATTATTTTCGGGCTCACGCCTTCAGTCCTTTAGCGGCAGGGTTTGGCGTATACCCTAACTTACAAAAAAGAGTATCCGCTGCTAAGGTTGCGCCAATCACTATTCCGCCGGCGCACGATCACCCGCCCAAAATTAGCGGAATATCCAGGGCGCTTTTCACTAACCCGGTTAAGCGGTATGAATTTCTATAGCGGTTGGTGATTGGATGACAACAGCACATGGAGAAATGGTCATGATCTATGCACGTAGTGGGGTCGATGCGCTCGCCAAGCGAGATAGGGTGATTTCGCCTGGCACTGGAATCGAGCATTGGGGAACTATTTTCTTTGGTCCGCGAACGTCGACGAAAAATGCCCCAGGGCCACAGGCGACGATGTCGGAATTGCAAGCGCACGAGACGATCAAAACACATTTCCATGGTGTGACCATGTTCCAACTTTTTGTCGCAGGCTCGGGCACGATTGGGAATCGCGGCCAGGCGCTGAAGCCGCTGACGGTCCAATTCAAAGACCACCACACCGCCTATGGTCCGGTCACGGCGGGGGCCCAAGGCCTCTCTTTCGTCGCGCTTCGGATGTACACAGGCGATTCCAAGCCCACCTACATCCACAACAAGATTGAGGCTCGTGAAAAGATGCAGCCCAGCAAGAGACGTAACCTGACCTCGGACCCGGCTGGCTTCTCGATCGAGCCAGTACTGCGGGCCCGGAAGGAAGTGGCGTGGGAAACGGTGCTAGAAGACGATGACGGTCTGGCTGCCATGGTCGTCCGGCTGGGTGCCAACATGAGTGTGCAAGGGCCGGACCCAAAACTCGCCGGCGGTTACTACGTATTTATAGGCAACGGAACCATGCAGCATGACGGTGCGGAACTTTCTCTATGGTCCATAGTTGTTGTCGAGAATAATGAAGACAAATTTGAGATCCGAGCGGGCGGTGATGGCCTGGAGGCGCTGGTCTTGCAATTTCCACTTTCAGAACACTAAGGCCGGAAAATAGATTTTTAACGGGTTTGGGCCGATACCGCCGCTTCCCTACGCCGCACGCGAGTAACGATAAAATGCAAATGCATCAACTCGAATCCGGCACCGAAAGCCGTCCCTTGTCATCCTCTTTATCGAACCGGGTTTTCGGGGCCGCGACCACGGAACGCATCTATAAATGCAGCAGCTAACGGCATATCCAATTGGCTTTGATCAAGCCGTTTAGCCCATGCTGTCAAAACAATTTTCTGACCTAACCCCGGTTTGGGTGTCACCACGACTCCATCCCACTGACCCGAATACAATCCGCTCCAAACCCGTAATGTCTTGAGCGCTTTGGCGTCAGGCTTGTCGTAGTAAATTACAATATGGCCATGTTCCAAAGCATGAACCAAATGGATGGGGGGCTGATGTGTTTCATAGTAGCCTGGCTCGGTCGGCGTCCGATGATGAGATCCAGAGGTCGGGAACTGGCTTGTATAGGTCCGCGTTTGACCTGGCCTGAGGTGCCCCCCGCCAAGCGATCTTTCGTTTGTAACCTGGGAAAGCGCCCCTTTCCCTTTTAAAGCTAGCACCAAAAATTCCCGTTTGGTCTCGCCTAAATCCCACCAATAGAACGCAAGGGCCACCGCAAGAATCGCGACAACTCCAGCAATGATGATATTCAGGCGTCTCCCTTTCTCCAGGGATGTTTCGTCAGCAGGTTTGAAACCACCACCGCTTTGCGTTTTGCAACCTTTCCTGGTTCTTGACTTCGGCATAGTTTCAACCGTCCCGGAATATGAATGCTACAGGAAATTTATTTCGATTGCTGACAGAGTTGTATCCTACGTCCTGTAGGACGGGTCAATTTTGTCCATCTTTCGCATCAACGCTGCGAACTCCAATCCGCCCATTTGTACTTTTTTGGCATGCATCGACGCGCCGCCTTCAAGGCCATCTGCGGATGCCTGCGCAACATTGTCCGACAACAGATTAAGTTCTCCAGCGGCGGCGGCGTCCACTTGAATTTGACAGGCGCGCTCTAACAGATAAAGACGCTTGAACGCTTCAGGAATACTGCGGCCTGTCGTGAGAATTCCGTGGTTCCGCAACATCATTGCCTTGTTGTCACCTAAATCTGCAAGCAGCCCTTCGCGTTCGTCGGTATCCAGACTAACGCCTTCGTAATCATGGTAGGATAGGCGTTTGTAAAATCCGGTGGCGGCCATGGAAATTGGTTGGAGGCCCTCCTTCACCGCTGCGATCGCCATGCCTGCACGGGTGTGCGTGTGCATGACGCATTTATGCATCTCTGAATTCGCCATGTGAACGGCGGAATGGATTATAAACCCGGCCCGGTTAATTGGATGTGGACTCTCATCGACAATATTGCCATCGCAGTCAATTTTGACCAGGTTTGACGCGGTCACTTCATCATAATTCAGGCCGAATGGATTTATCAGGAAATGCGCCTCCGACCCGGGCACGCGCGCCGTCAAATGACCGTAGATCTGTTCCGTCCAACCGTAATAATCGACCATCCGGTAGGCAGCCGCCAATTGAATGCGCAAGCCGCGTTCGGCGTCTTCCGGAGGCAGCGCGTAAAGGTTGGTATCAGTATATGTATCAACCATTTTTTGTTCCTTCTAATTAATTGCCTGTCGCCTGAGGCTAACTGGAAACATGGCCTACTCAATAAAAATTAAGCAGATTTCCCTTAGAAGAACAGCCCTTCATTGCCAGCCTTTTAATATTTTGGTTAGATTCCGGCGCGCGCATGTTTTTGAAACGATGCGCCGTAGAGTTAAATCCCGCCATGGGCTTTGAGTGACTGAAACAAACTTACCCGGCTTTTCACCGTTCGGTTCTCCGGACTTCGTTTAGATTGTGCATAACTACGATAACTCATTAATTTTACTAGACTATATAGGCGCTCTGAGCACTATCGGTCTCACATTAAACCGACAGGACGAGGAGCCCGCCGCCCCGATACCAAAACTCACCAAACAGATCGTCAAAGCCACCGAAATTCGGGATAGGGATTACATCATCTTTGATAGTGATATTCCTGGGTTTGGACTACGCTTATTTCGTAGCGGCAAGCGACCTTACATGGTTCGGTATAGCTTCGGCAGAAAATTCCGGCGCATGATTCTTGGGCTTCACGGCCTAATGTCGTTCCAAAGAGCATGCGCCTAGACCATCAACGCTCGTGCCGCCGTCAGAAACGGCGAGGATCCCGCCGGCGCCCGTAACGCCGCTCGTGCGGATCGTTGAGAGTGGACCGATCCCAGCGATCCACGATGTGGTGTGCAGGCGTTGGAAGGGTTTGGCGCTTTGGCTATTCGAGGAATTTCGCATCTCGCTTGAGGAAGCCTTCCCGCTCATTCTAGATCTTCATCCCCAAGATGTTGCCGGTCGCTGGATTTAGACGTATGCCTATCATGCCATCCAAGGACAAGTTGACAAAATGGCTTTTGGCGATCCCGAGATGATCCCACAGTCGGGTGAGATCACGATACAAATGGCCTGGGAAATAGGGCCTCACGGTTGCGTCACTCTTGCCATGGTCGCGTACATCATAAGTCAGGACGCGGAAGTCGCGCGAGAATTTCTGAGTCTGAGGAACTCATATCCTAAGGTCAGTGCGCAGTGAGTTGAAAAAAATTAGGCACGGTCCGCCAGTAGTGCCAGTCATTTCGTAGTAAAGGTCAATTCCATTGATGCTGGCTTTCGGCATTCGCTCACTTTTGTTGTAGGAAGTGAAAATTCGAGGAAGGGGGACAGCTTATCAATAACGCTATGTGACACAGCCTATGGCGTGATCCGTTGGTTCCGTGCCGCCATCTTCCATAAACGCTTATCCGCATCCATGCCATTTTCCATCCCCCCAACCGGTTCAGCGTCACGTTCCGGAACTCGAAACGGCCGTCCCACGACGGAAACCGGCTTGACCGAATACCATATTATTGGCAGCTTTATGCGAACGGTGGTCCATTCGGGAAGTGTCCGATAAATTAGCTTGTACGGCTCTAATTGAATTAAGGAGAACGGTTGTGGCTCTGCAATTTGGCGTGTTCGATCATATCGAACCACAGGATGGATTGACGCTCAAACAAAGCTACGATTTACGGTTAACACAGATCGAAAAATTGGATAAGGCGGGGTTCTACGCTTACCACTTGGCGGAACATCACTCCCCCGCCGTGCATAGTTTGGCGCCGTCACAAAATGTTTTTCTGGCCGCCGTATCCCAACGCACGACACATCTGCGCTTTGGACCCTGTGTGTACGTACTGCCCTTGCACCACCCGTTACGACTGATCGAAGAAATCAGTATGTTGGATCACCTAAGTGGCGGCCGTATGGAAATTGGCGTTGGGCGCGGCGGCGTTCTGGAAGCCTATTTCTGGGGCCAGGAACCGGATTCTGACATCAACTTTGCGCGCTATCAGGAAACCCTGAACATCATGCGCGAAGGGTTGAACACGGAATTCCTGACCTATAAGGGACAATTCCACAGCTTCGACGCCTTACCGATGCGGTTGCAACCGGAACAACGCCCCTATCCGCCAATGTGGTACATGCGCAACGCGGAAACGGCGGCGTTGGAAGGCATGAATACGGTCATCGTCGGCACGCTGGAAAGTCTGAAGCACGAAGTTGTGCGATATCACGAGGTCTGGGCTAAAACCCATGGTGAAGGCGCGCTGACGGTACAGGGACAGGAACCCAAGATTGGGCTGGTTGTCCATATGGTTTTGGACGAAACCGACGAAAAAGCCATCGCCGCTGCAAAACCGGCTTGGGACAAATATCGCTGGAATTTGGCCGCGCCCCGACGTATGGAAGCCGAAAAACGCGGATTGACACAATTTCAAACCGATACAAAGGAAGGCGGGTTTGGATTTACGGGTGCCCGCCCGGTGCAATTGCCGACACGGGAAACCCGCAAGGACATCGACGCGGAATTGGAACGCTTTGATGAGCAAAAGGGTGAAAAGCTGGACCCGACCCGGCTGGGCGGCGTCGCGCTCGCAGGGTCACCGGATTCAGTGCGGCGTTACATGGCCGAATACCTGGCGACGGGCGCCAATTATTTCGTATGTTCCTTCCAGTGGGGCGACCTGTCACACGAAACGGCGATGCGCTCCATCGACCTCTTCACCAAGGAAGTCATGCCGCACTACGTGATCAGTAAATCCGCCGCCGCAGATTAAGGCATCCCTAGACCAGAGTTTCGCCTTCAATCGTGATGTGGTGCATAAGTTGTGCCGCTTCGATAGGCTAATTCCCGTTGGCGTGCTACATGGTGCTGAGATTGTTCCAGGTCATCATTTCGTGTGGAAGCTATTCATGATCGAAGTGGAATTTCGACTGGGTCGCGGGGGCTAACAATTTATCGACCATGGCGTTGCTGTCACGATGTTCCAAATCGACGATATGATTAAGGCGGGTCGTGCTCATATTTAACGCGCCAATGGATGTTCCTCAGTAGGGGGTTTGCTCATCTCTTCATCAGTTCGTCTCGTCAGGATGCGTCGCTCCAGCCCAAGCACAGGATGGAAAACACGAACCCCTAAATTTTAGCGCCTCTTTTGGCCGGGGGTACATTACGCAAAGGGTGATCCCTCGTATGTGACCCAATGGAAGCCGGATGGCGCGGTGGGTTTACTTTTAACCGCTGTGGTAGCCCGACGCATGGGTGCTGAGTACCGTCTCGTTCATCGCTTGATTCATGCGCTTCGTAATCGCGCGTGTTCCTTGAGGTCATGTCGGCGCATGGATATTAGTCATCCCTGGAGGTAATTT
>JAPKDL010000246.1 GCA_028822585.1 Alphaproteobacteria bacterium
GCGTTGGAAGAGGCCGGTGGGTGGTCGGAAAGCTGCATCACCGAAGACGCCGAACTCGGGTTGCGGTTACATGCACGCGGCTGGAAATCTCGCTACATCAACAAATCGTTTGGCCGGGGCCTGACGCCGCACGACCTTTGGTCGTATAAGGCGCAACGGCACCGCTGGGTGTATGGGGCGATGCGGATCCTACTTCATCATTGGCGGTTGTTTCTGACGCCGGGCGGGCTCACCGGAGCGCAGCGGTTTCAATATCTGGCGGGATGGACGCCATGGATCGCCGACGCTGTCGGTTTGGTTTTTACGATTGGTGCGGTGGGGTGGACGTTGGCGCTGGCGACGTGGCCGAACTCAACGGCGTTTCCTCCATGGATATTTCCAGCGTCCGCCGTGGTGGTGTTTGTGTTGCGCCAAGTCCGAGATCAAGTTTTATACGCAAAATTTGGTCTGCCGGGGGTTGGGGGGCGTCTTGGCGCGGCGCTGGCGGGGTTGGCTCTGAGCTACACCGTCGCCAAGGCGGTCTTCGCGGGGCTTTTGACGAAAAACAGACCCTTCCTGCGAACGCCAAAGGAGACCAATGGTGCCCGACTAGGGCTGGCGTCGTCGGTGGGTGAAGAAGCCGTGATCCTGATATGTCTCACTGCTGCGATTGCGATATCGATAGGACGCTTTGATTTAAATGATGCCGCAGCGCAAGGCTGGCTCGCGATGCTCGTCATCCAAGCTGCGCCCTACGCCGCGGCGTTCATTCTGGGTCTGCTCGACGCCTACGGCACCAGTGTCGAGCGGTTTATGTCAAATGTACAAGGCTCGTAATCCTGAAACAAACCGGCAACCTATTGGTCGGTTGCCCCACTAGCGTTTTAAGTTGCGGTCATAGAGCGCGAAAATCCGTTCCCAGTGGCGTTCACCGGCGTCTTTCACATAGACTGGACGTTGGGGAAAGGCGAACCCGTGCTCCGTACCGGGATAGACCTCTACCCGGTGGCTGACCCCGGCGGCATCTAAAACGCCGGGCAGGGCGTCGACAATGGGTTGGGGCACGAAGGGATCATCGGCGGCGAAGGCAAGGTAGACCTCTCCCTTGACCTTGTCGGCGTTGAGATGCGGTGAGTCGTCGTCTTCCGTGATGATTCCGACACCATAAAATGAGGCGATGGCGGCAAAGTCATCCGGATATGCGGCGCCAACGGACATGACATATTGACCGCTCATGCAATACCCTACACAGCCAACGGGGCCGTCGGTGGCGGCGTCTGAGCTCCGGATGTGTTCCAGCATCGGGGCGGTGTCGGACACGACCAAGGCGTTATTCAGCGTGTTCATAACTTCGAACATTTTGGTGCGCTGGCTGTCATCGCTGCGGATTTGCGCCAAATCGTAGCCATAATTGCCTTCACGACCGGTGCGGTAATACATGTTGGGCAACAGAACGTAATACCCGACGGTTCCAAGACGGCGCGCCATGTCGCGCAATTCTTCCCGGATGCCCGGGGCATCCATGTAGAGGATAACCGCTGGATATGGCCCGCCTTCTTCTGGATGACAGACAAATGTGTCCATGACGCCGTCGGCGGTCTGAATTTCGAACTCGGCTTCCCGCATACTTTCCTCCCTGATAAAATGGCGCCGACACCGTCGTCGCGTGCGCCAACTAGTGCTCCGATCCCGGATACTTGAGTACCATCGCCTCCAGGCTTGTGTCGCCCGCCTTAATCTCGAAAGCGCCTTTATTGTTCTCTACAACTACTATGGGCCAAAGCGTCGACGCCTTGCCATTATGTTGCATGCTGCCATTGCCGACAAACACATTGTAGTAGCCGCTAGTGACTTTTGGGTCCAGCCCGTCCACGGCCATGTTTGCGCTCAGCCAGACAATTTTTATGGACATGTTGTCGTCGCCCTCCAGCACCGTTTTGACGTTGCTTCCTTGCGGGCCTGCGGTACTGGCGTGATTGAGCAGTTGGCCAGGTC
>JAPKDL010000003.1 GCA_028822585.1 Alphaproteobacteria bacterium
GGCGCCGATATTTCCGTACAGGGCATCACCCAAATGCAGCGCCGTATCGAGCGCCATAGCCGGTTGTTCCGCCGCCACGCGGGTCTCATTAAACACACGGGCTTCGTCAACGCTTCCACCGCTGCTTCCAACGCTTCATGGCAAATAAAATCTTCTTCCCGGCCCTTCAAATTAAAGGACGCCAACAATCCATCATCCACCCAACCGATGCTGCTGCAAACGCGGCACCAGTTGCGACGTCGCAACACGGCGCAGACCCGCATCTTCGCTTTTCAGGCAGACCGGATGCAGCGCCAGCAGAAGCCGTCCCGCCGCCGTGCCACCCCAGAACCAATCGGCGAGGTCCTTACTGGTCGCGGTGCCAGGTTTCGCGGTGGCGGCTTCCTGGTACCAGGCCTTGATCTCCTCGCTCGCTTGACGGAAAGCTTCGCCCAGGGGGGCGTCCGGCTTGGGATTTTCCGGCACGCTGTCTAGAAGCGCGTGTAGAAAACTTGCGATCTCTTCGATGGAAATTCCAACCACACCAGTCGCCGTGCGGCCCCGAGATTCTTCGGCCAATTGGTGCCACGGGGCGAGGCTTTCGATTTCCGCGCGCATCGCCATCAGCAATTCCGGCGTCGTTGTATCCGCCACATTCGCCAACGGAATGGAACAGGTCCAGCCCATCATCCCTTCTTCGGAAATGGCCGCGCCCGGCGCGTCGTCGGGAAAATCCTCCAACACCGGCGACGGGCCATCAAGTTCCAGCAGCGCCAGCGCTGTGCGCAGCACCGTTGTTTGAAATTCAGGTTCGTTTGGCGCGCCAAACGGACGGCCCAGTTCGAACGGAACCCACAGGAAACGCGGCGGGCGCATTCGTTCGGTATTGTCGCGAACCAGACTGATTCCAGTTGTCGCCAGACCTTCTTCTTCCAGATATTGGGCGGTCGCGCCAACGGCGCGGGTGCAATTTGGTCAGACCGGCACCAGGAGAACCCCATTCACCTGATCCTCTTTCAACAACCCCGCGAGTTCACGTGCGGTCGGTTCGATTTCATGGGGATGCCACCCGGCACCGTTCAGCGAATAGTGAAAATCTGCGAGCTCACCAACCTCCCTCGCCGCCACCAATTCGCGCAGCCGGTCGATGGGGAAGACGACATTCACGTCCTGCTGAAAACCCGTGCGGTCATAATTCACCGAGCTTTGCGTCATCACCAGATCGGCGGCATCGATATCGCCGGGGATTACCCGGTAACCCAAATCACGCAGCGCGAAATTACGATCGTCCCGGCGATGCAACCCCGCCGTCGTCACAATCGCGACGCGGCGTTGCGCCACGGGCGGCCCGGTGACCCAGGGCCGGGCTTCAAACGGCGGACAGTCCTTGTCTATCAAATGCCGCACGCCCACATCGTCAAGATCGCTTAATTTTACCATGAAGAATCGTTAGACTACTAGGGTGCTGGAAACAAGGACGCACCTCCATTAAATTAATTACACTGCCTTGCAAAAAATCAGGTTGATGCGATGACCGTCCTATTCTGCCTTGAACGGCCCGACCCCATGATAGACCATCCGCGCCGCGCCACCACATCACCGCTTGCCAATGGAATACGGCGCAGTTTGTCTTTACGGCGCAGCCCACCGAACAAAAACCCTGCGGGGAGCTTCACGGTGTGCCGAATTGACCACCGAACTGATTATGCAGAAGTACGAATAACCAGTCTGAGCGAGCTTGAGAATACGTTGGCGGTGGTAGTTGTACATACGAACCAAACTGGCGTATGCCAGATATTTCCCGGTCGGCAAGCCAGCAAACAAGAACGAAAAAACTATGACGAAGAATTGCGAACAGACTTTGACGCCAAATGAACGCGCCGCACGTTCGGACGCGGATATCGATTACAGCGACATTCCCGAATTGGACGAAGAATTCCAGAAGGATGCAAGGGTAACGCCGCGGCGCGCAATGCCAAATGTCCGCCGACGTGACGGCGCATCAACATGAGCCCAATCCACGTTAGATATCTCTGCTGGGCCGTTGCGGGCGCGCTCTTAATGCCCCTTATTTCCTCCGCGCGCGCCAGTTTCGACATTTCCAGCCTGCAAGTATACGCCCTCCTGGGGGAGGCCGCCGGGGGCGCGGCTGCAGGACTTTTAGGTGCCTGGATTACAACATTATCGCCCCGATAGTGACCGCGGCGCGGCGCGCGCAGATATCGACTGCACCGACATTTCCGAGCTGGGCGTGGACTTTTGGAAGAGCGCAAAGGTGACGCCTCCGCGCATGAAGCCGAAAGGCTATATGGCAAGAATGGCAGCGGTTTAATCCGCCTACTTAAATGCGCCTTAACGGGACTGATTTGTCGCATTTCTCGACATGACCCGTTGAACTAATGAACCGAGCCACGGTTGCTTAAGTCATTTTCGACGAAGTCCAAAAACCGCGGGCTCACGCAAGTATGGCCTGTCCCTCTCCTTCTCCCTCTAAGTGATCCAGTTCACATGTTGCAAAAGAAGAAATGGTAACATTATATTCATCTCCTCAACCCCTTCACCGCAAATCGCCCACTACAGCGAATAACGCGTCCAGCCCCCCACGGCCTTGCCAGCGGCAGCGGTCTGGCGACCAACCTTCTGCTTCGTCCGGGGCGTTGGCATTGTCTTTGAACGGCATTTCCAGAGTCATGGCGAGGCAGCCGAAATGTTCCGCGACATGGGCGGTGCACATGGTGAGGTTTCCCTTGCCCGCAGGCGCCTTGGGATACCCGTGTTCAGTTTGGTAGTCCGGGTTGGCACGCATCAGCGCGGCATCGAAGGCCAGACGCAACTCGGACAGTTTTGGAGTCAGCGACGGGATACCGTCCGATCCGGCGATGAACACATAGGGCAGGCCTTCGTCCCCATGCACGTCCAGGCAGAAATCAACGCCGGTGTCCCGCATGCGCTCGCGCACCAGATAGACTTCCGGGCTTTTTTCCATAGTAGGGTCAGCCCATTCACGGTTCAAATTAGCGCCCGAAGCGTTCACGCGCAGATTTCCCCGGCGGCTGCCATCCGGATTCATGTTTGGCACGACATACAATGTGGCGGCGTCCAGCACGGACCGCGCCACCGGGTCTGCAGGGTCCAACATGCGGTCCACGAAGCCTTCCATCCAATACGACGCCTGGGTTTCGCCGGGGTGTTGGCGCCCGATGACCCAGCATTTGCGTTTGTCGGGATTCTCGGCGCCCCCCGAATTATGCCCAATGACCAGCATGTCCAGATCTTCACCATCCAGGGTTTGGCCGAGACACTCCAACCGCGCCCGGTCGGATAATTGCGATTGGGCGATAAAATCCTGGCAGCGTTCCAGCGGGTAGGCGGCGAAATAGGCGTAATAGACCGCGTCGTGTTTGGGTCGGTGTTTGATCGTCAACCTGGTCCCGTCGTAGTCGGTAGGCACGCGAAACCAGGTCTGGCGATCATAGGACGCGACGGCGCGATACCCGTTCCACCCTTTCGTATAACTGGCGGCGCCCGCGTTTTCGATCACTAGGGCGCAGTCGACATCGCGCCCGCCAACAGCGCGAAAGTAGAACCATTGGAAATAATCAGCGTGCGCGTCCTTGCGGATCGCCAGGCGTATATTCTCCGGGTTGGAGGCGTCGATGACGTCGATATTTCCCGAATCCGTTGGCGCGCTGATATACATCGGGCTTCTCCTGGTATCGTTAAAATTGATCTGACTTTTGATGGCTAAACAGTAAGGCCAGCCCGCGAAAACGCAAGCTGGCCTGTTCTGAAATGACACTCTTTTGTTAATTATGCCGCCGCTTCGATCACCTCGCGATTAACGATAAACTCTCCATCACCGGCGGCGACAGGCAACAAACCCCCTTCCTCAATCTGCCCTTCAATAACAAGGCTGGCGATAGGGTTTTGCGGCGTGCGCTGGATCACCCGTTTCAAGGGCCACGGCAGGACCGCGTTTTTTCCACATTCTTGCGGTATTCATCCAACGTGGTAGTGCCGACGCAGTGGAGTTCCCCGCAAGCCAGGGCCGGTTTCGACATGTTCAACGCGGCCATCGCTCCTTCCGCCGCGCCCGCACCGACCAGCGTATGCAGCTCATCAACAAACACGATGATGTCGCCGCTCGCCACTTCGAATTTCAGCAGGACCAATTTCAACCGTTCCGCGACCATAGCGCCCAGACCAAGCGACAGCACCGCGCGGTTTTCAGACTTTCCAGCACGTCGCCATTGACGGTGAGCTGCGCCGGCACCGTGCAGAATTGTCGCCGCCGCCGTGCCTTCCGACAACGACAACGCCAACAGAAGGCCTTTGGCGGTCACTAAATTGTCGCCGCCTTTTTCCGCAATCTGTTCGGTTTGATCAAACAGCCGCGCCATTTCCGGTGCCAGATAAACCTGTCCCGCGCGCGCGTTCGGGAAATTTTTCTTGTTTCATGTACACTCATCCTCTTGCAATCCCCCTTATCAGGCGGGTAGTTCATGAGGGTCGCCCAAATATTAGGCCGCCCTCCCTCAGCAACGTCCGGAACCCTTTAAAGGCATTCCGTCCCCTCAACATGTAGATATCACGTATTATCCCCGCGAGGGTCTGACGCCGCTTTTATGTAACGCAAAGACCGTGCGCAATCGCGCCTGTCCGGTTAAAGTTTCCCAACACGCCAAACTTTAACAGCAGGTTGCCACCATGCCCCCCATCACAGAAGCTAAGCCCGTGACCTTTTCCGACCCGTTGCCGGACACCGTCGATGTCGTCGTTATCGGCGCAGGCGTGGCTGGAACCGCCACCGCCTATTTCCTCGCCAAGTACGGCGTTAAGGTGTTGTTGTGCGAAAAAGGCCGGGTTGGCGGCGAACAATCCAGCCGAAACTGGGGCTGGGTGCGTCAACAGGGCCGGGACTGGGCCGAACTGCCTATCATGATGGAGTCCAACCGCATCTGGCGCGGCCTGGCGGAAGAAACTGGCGAAGCGGACCTTACCTTCACGCAATCAGGCTGCGTCTATCTGGCCGAAGACGAGGCCATGTTGAAGAAATACGAAGACTGGCATGACATGGCGAAGCGCCATCAACTGGATACCAAGATGCTGAGCCGCGACGAGGTCTACGCGCGCTTCCCCAATATCAGCGGCAAATGGATCGCGGGCATGGTGACGGAAACCGATGGTCGCGCCGAACCGTTCGTCGCCGTGCCGGCACTTGCCCGCGCCGCCCGCGCGGCGGGGGCCGTGGTGATTGAAGAGTGTGCGGTGCGGACCCTGGACCGCCAGGCGGGGCGCATCACCGGCGTCATCACCGAAAAAGGCCACGTCCAATGCAACCAGGTCGTGCTGGCAAGCGGCGCCTGGTCGTCGAGTTTCGCAGCCAACGCCGGAACCAATCTACCACAATTGATCGTGCGCTCGACGGTGGCGCGCACCGAACCGGCGCCGCCACATTTCTCCAACAATCTATCGGTCCCCGGCATGGCGCTGCGACGGCGCGAAGACGGCGGTTACACGGTCACCAGCAGCGACTTTGCCGAACATTTTTTATCCCCAGCGTCGTTCAAGTATTTCTTCAAATTCCTGAAACTTCTAAAAGTCTCGGCGAAGGACGTCCATATCAAACCGGGCGCGCCAAAAGACTATCCGGGCGCGTGGGGTACACCGCGCCGTTGGTCTGCCGAGGAGATCAGCCCCTTTGAACGGATGCGGGTGTTGCACCCGGCCCCTTCCCCCCTTGTCGTCCAGCGCATCCGGGAGCGCTTGCCAATGCGGTTTCCGGAATTGAAAGATGTTAATTTGGCCGAAGCCTGGGCCGGGATGATCGACGTTACGCCGGACGCGGTGCCGACGCTCGGCGAAGACCACCAGATTAAAGGGCTCTTCATCGCCACCGGATTAAGCGGCCACGGCTTCGGCATTGGCCCTGCGATTGGCCGCATCACCGCCGACATCGTGTCGGGCCGCGACCCCGGCTTCGACCTCTCCCGATTCCGGGCGGAACGCTTTTTCGACGGCAGCGAGATCACGCCGGGACCGTATTGAGGACAACACCTCAAATCTGCCCCACCTTGAGTTTCTTCGCTCTACCCGGATCCGAAAGATTATAAGGAACAGACCCAATGACAGCCGTCTACGATCCAAATGCAAATTTCGAGATCAATATTTGGGAAGAAGACTTCAAGGAAGTCCCCTCACGCATGCTCCTCGCAAGAATTTGTCAACCGATTGGGGATGGACCGTTTCCAGTGCTGCTCGACCTACATGGCGGTGCCTGGACGTTCAAGGATCGCCTGGCAAATGTGGCAATGGCCGAAGCCATGGCGCGCAGCGGGCTGCTGACGGTGTCCATCGATCTTCGCCTGGGCGGCGAAGCGCCATACCCGGCCTCGGTGCAAGACGCCAATTACGGCATTCGCTGGCTGAAGATGAAAGCGCCCGAATGGAATGGCGACCCCTCGACGATGGGCTTGCTTGGCAGTTCCAGCGGCGGCCATGTGGCGGAGTTACTCGGTATGCGACCGAACGATCCACGCTACAACGCGCTGCCGTTGGAAGGCTGCCCCGAGATTGACGCGCGCATTAATTACGTGGCGACCCGGTCGCCGATCAGTGACCCGCTGGCGCGCTACAACAACGCGCTCGCCAACGGGCGCCAGGAAATGGCGAATCGCCACCACGTGTATTTCAATCCCTTCAGCGACATCGAAGAAGGCAATCCCCAATTGATCCTCGAGCGCGGGGAGCCGGTAGATTTGCCGCCAATGCTGGTCATGCAAGGCGGACTTGATGACAACGTCTTACCGGCGTTTCAAGTGAAATTCGGTGAAACCTACCGCGCCGCCGGGGGCGAATGTAAGGTCGAGGTCTTCGAGGGCTGCGGCCACTTATGGGTGCTCGAACCAGGGCCAGAGACTGACCGTGCGCACGACATGGTTAAGGCGTTCATCGCTCACCAGCTTCACGCGCTGCAGCAATCGAACTGAGCGCATAACGCTTGATCTTATGCCTGTCGTTTACACGTTCGGGCATAAAAACTGAAGTAAATTTTCCGATCATACTATTCGTTATTGTGACGTATGAGGTCTGCCATTAGCCAAATTGCGAAGTTCTGGCATACCGAATTCTCTTCCGTATTGCTTTCAATAACTGACACCCATTTTTGATGATGGTTGTTCCCGGATTTATTTCCGCTATACCTTACTAAGCAGAGCTTGATAACCGCGTCGCCAACTTCGAAAATTGACCCAGCGGCGACATTAGGTACCACTGTCGCGTGCATTTCCAATCTCACGCGGTAGCATCGAGTTAACGCTCTCAACGTCATATGGTTGGTTAGAATTGGGGTCCCAAAAGGTCCCATGCATGGCTTTCAGATTGTGAACGAGATGAACTTCAAATCTAACTCGACTTAATCGAATAACAGGAGAATATTTTGCCGAAGATAATTAAGGATTTAATGCCGGGTGATTTGGAATTTCAGATGTTTGTTCTGGACGAACTGGCGGACGGTCTCATCGCGAAGGGTGCCGACGTCTTGAAACTCACCATTGGCGTGCCTGAATTATTTATGCCCAAAGCCGTTCTCGATGGGATGATTGAAAAGCTCAGGGATCCTGATTTTGTCCGGCGCGTGTACCCCGAAGGCCTTCCCGAACTGCGCGAGGCCATTGTTGAGTTTTATAATCGGCGATATCAAGCCAACACAACAATCGACAATGTCATCGTCAACACGGGAACGTCGCCGATATTTCGCAATATATTTCAACTTCTGTCGGGCCCTGAATACGAAATCATGATTCCGAAGCCCTATTACGCCCTTTATATGTATTGCGCGACATTGGCCGGGGCAACGGTTAAATTCTATGATATTGACATCGATACCAAACGCGTCGACATGGACTCGTTCCGCCGCAATTTCTCGCCCGAGCGCACCTCCCTCGTGGTCATTAATTCTCCCGGAAACCCCATTGGCAACATCGTCACACCCGATGAAATGCGTGAAATTTACGAGATAGTAGATCGCCAGGCCTACGTGTTGAACGATGAAATTTATAACAACACAATGTTCTACGACGAATTCAAATCCCCCTTGGCGTTGTTCCCCGAATACAAGGATATGACGATTGTCACGAACAGTTTCTCCAAGGGATTCCGAATGTACACCAAGCGCATTGGTTTCGCGATCCTGCCCACTGATTTGCAGACCAATTTGCGGGTCATTCAACAGCACACGCTGCTTTGCACCGATCCCTGTTATCAATACGGCATGATCGCCGCGCTCGCCGACGAGGAAAGTCCCCGGGAACTCACTGAAGTTTATAAGGGGCGCGCGGAATACACGACGAAACGCCTTACTGGTACAAGGTGCACGCCTATCGGCGCCGAAGGTGGATTCTACGCAATCCTCCGGTGCGAGGAATGGAACAAGGCGCAGGGCTTCGCATCCTCGAAGGAACTCGCACGGGATATCCTCGAAAAAGTACACGTCGCCGTGGTGCCCGGCACCGATTTTGGTGTGCCGCACGACTTGCGGCTCGCCTTTTGCAATGATCGGTATAACGAGGGGATTGACCGGCTGTATGAATATTTTTCCTCCTCGAATGAAGCCTTGACGCCCCAAGGTGCGTTGGAAAATTCACCTGCATAGTGTTCTCAGGTGTGGATTCAGCAAGGTGTGATTAAAATTGACTGATGAAATGGTCGGTACTTTTACGGCAACAGTGGATCGCCTCGCCAAGTATTGATGCACGTGATGGCGCGAAACTTGCCCAAAAGGTCAAGATTTGGCCCTGCATGAGGTGCAAATCAGGTTTTATACCCGAAAGCATCCAAAACAGGGCTTGCTGTCCATTTTTTCATCTATAAGCGTTGTTTTACTCCGTTGATTCTCACGTTGCCATTATGTGCACTTAATCGGAAATGGGGGTACATGCCTCAGAAAGAGAGTTTCCTTTGCTTAAAGCCGTTGCCGTGAAAATTGCCGAAATTTACATACCAGCGGATCGTCGTAAGGATATGGACCCTGAAGCGATTGATGCAGCCGCCCAGAAAATCTTGGAAGACACCGAGGAACGGCCGATCCAAGTCCGCCTTGGTAAGAACCGCTACGTTCTTGTAAAAGGTGTCAACCGCCTCGAAGCCCACAAGGCCCTTGGGGAAGAAAGCATTCAGGCATACATCGTCCAGGCAAAGCGGTATTAAGTTGTCTAACTTCCCGGTAAATGTCGAGCCAATAAGCGCAGTAGCTGTGTTTTGTAGAGGGGTGAAGAGTACTAAACGATAGCCGCGCATAACGGCTTGCAACGTACAGTGACGGCAGGGTTATCGAAGGATATCAATTAATGAATTCCGCCGTCGCATGACAAGAGGAGCAATCGTTGGCGATCCTAACCGGCGCTGGATTTGTTGATATCTACGTTGAAACAAATCGTTTCGGCGGCAAGCTGTTAACAGCCCCGAAGGCGTGACATTTGGATCGCCTAAGTTCGTTATTAGCCGGACTTGGACTATCTGACGCTAGGAATTGACTTCCACTTTTCTTCAACATGCTACATTCCCAAGTGCGCCAGCCTAAACCCGCAGGCCGCCCAGCGCCTTGGGGATCGGATTGACTCGTGGGCTGGCCCTTGACCTTGGCTTTCGGATAACACACTCCCTAGGCGTCTCCGTCAAACATCTTCACGTCGCACCAGAGCGTGACGCTGTATACGGGAGCTTCGCAATGTCCCTCATAGGAAAACCCAACACCCAGACACCTTTGTCACTTGATCCCTGATATGTAGCAGCGGCTTATGGAGATTAAACGGTTTTTTCCTATTATGAATATTTAATTTACGGACCACGTATGACATACGTTCATTCCGTTGCGATGCACCCCGAAGACCCTTGAAATCAAAAATTAAGGGACTCCAAAACTATTACCCAAATCCCGCCCACCAACACCATAATGTATCGAAAGACGAACTCATATTACGCGGCACTAATGTTTTAAAGGGGGCGTCACCCCAGCAGGAACGGTTGCAGCGCGTAGCTCAATACCAGGGAGCCGAAGACGCCCAGGACGATATAGCCAATGAACACCGAACGGTTGACCAGCGCGTACACAGCCATCGCGGCGGGGATGCTGGAGACGCCGCCCGCCAGCATGAAGCCCATCGCGGCGCCCGGTACCATGCCCATTTCCATCATAGTCGACACCGTCGGGATGGCCGCGAAGCCGTTCAAATAGGCGGGCATGCCGACCAGAACGCTGGCCGGGATCGCCCACCAGGACCCACCGCCCAGCGATTGGCTAATGGCGTCGGCGGGGACATAAGCGACCATCAGGCTTTCCACCAAAAACGCCAGGGTCATCCAGCGGAACAGGAACCACGCGCTTTCACAGCTGGTGCTCATGAAGGCCTCCCGGCGGTCCGGTTTCCGCCAGAATTTCAGGTCGACTGATTTATCTGACAGGACGGAATTGGCGCTGGGGCCGCAACACGACGCCGCCGCGCCACGCAAGGGATTAGGGAAACCACCCTTGCGCACAATGACGTGGGTGATGAATCCGCCAATCAAACCCATGCCAATCGCCGCAATAAGCTTGGCGATGGTGAATTCCAGTCCCATCACGCTGCTCATCAACAAGAACATAGATGGGCTCATTAAGGGGGAAGACAGCCAAAACGCCATGACCGGGGCCAAGGGGACGCCCGCAGCCAACAAGGCCGCGATGATTGGAATCACGCCACAGGAACAAAAAGGCGCAGTGGCACCAAACGCCGCCGCCAAGACGATGGATTTCACCGGATGACCGCTGAACACCCGGGCGATTTGCCCGTCCAGGCTGGTCGCCTTCGCCGCCCCGGCAATCAAAATCGATGCAGCCAAAAACGGCAGGATCGACAACATGGCGCCGGACGTGAAGATGATGCTGGGCCAGAGTTGATCAAAAGCGACGATGGCGATCAGCGCGAACATGCCCAAAATCGCCAAAATAACGCGATCAAACCCCCGAATTCGTTGGGAGGAATTGGTGATGGCAGTCATGGTAACACTCTCCCGCAGTACGCCTAGACACGAAGTTTAGACGTGCGTTCAAAAGCTGTAAAATACAATGTTTCCCTTACTTAGGGTATATCGGCAGGGCCGTCAATTATATTTCTAGAATTACCGAAATAAAGAAATTTTTGATGATGGACTTGGCGGCGAATTACGATATCTTGAGCTGGAAATTCACCTCACCTTAAAATTCTTAACATATGCAGGCGCATGGAATACACGACTTTAGGCAAAACCGGATTGCGCGTCAGCGTCGCCGGATTGGGATGTGGCGGCAACAGCCGGTTGGGCATGGGCGCGGGGAAATCCACGTCGGAGGCGGCCCAGGTGGTCCGCAAGGCCATGGAGCTGGGCGTCAATTATTTCGACACCGCCAAAAATTACGGTACTGAAGCCGCCGTTGGTGAAGCTATCAAGGGTGTCAGCCGCGACAGCGTCGTGATTTCGACAAAGTCTACAATCAAGGTGGATGGCGATCGGCTTACCGTGGACCAGATCATCGGGAATCTCGATAATTCTCTGAAACAGCTCGATTCGGATTACGTCGATATTTACATGCTGCATGGCGTTCAGCCGGTGGATTATGATTACGCGCTGGAAACGTTGGCACCGCCGCTGTTGAAGGAAAAGGAAAAGGGCAAATTTCGGTATCTGGGAATCACCGAAACCGCACCGGGGGACCCAACCCAGACAATGCTGCAACGCGCCGTTCAGGAATCCTGTTGGGAAGTCGCCATGCTGGCCTACCACATGATGAACCAGAACGCGCGGGCGCACCTGTTTCCGCAAATGCAGGAAAAGGGCGTTGGCACGTTGTTGATGTTCGTCGTGCGCAATATCTTCAGCGTGCCTGGCCTTTTGGAAAAAACCATATCGGATTTGGTGGAAAAAGGTGATTTGCCGAATGACCTGCCCAATATGGAAGACCCGTTGGGATTTCTGGTTCATGACGGCGGCGCGGAAAGTATTCTGGACGCGGCCTACCGGTTCGTTCGCCATCAAGCAGGCGTCGATGTCGTGTTGTTTGGCACCGGAAACCCTGATCATTTGCAAGCCAACATCGACTCCATTTTACGACCTGCGCTGCCGGACGCCGATGTTGCGACATTACACCGCTTGTTTGGAGAGCTGACGGCGGTGGGACTCGACCGGCCCGACAATATGCCAAGACCAAAATAAAACGCTACGAAAAGGTACGGCTTACTCGATTGAACAGGATGGAATCGTAATCCGCCAGCTGCGCCATGACGCACCCGTAAACGCTGCTGGCGGGGTTATTGTCCATTGCCATCCGGTTGCCCCGTATCCAGCACGGTGAAGACCGCCACCGCGTCGTCGACGTTGGTGACGCTCCAAATGTGTAAGCTCCCGTCTGCGACTGCGGCGGCCACTTCATCGCGCAGCACCCGGTTCTTTTCGTTCGCGCGCGGGATGACCACGCCTTGCGTTTCGCTCAACCCACCAAGTTTCACACAGGACCGGTAGAACCCTTCGATCTTGTCGTGTGCGCCGCCCATAGCCGGGAACTGGCACAACTGATTGACCGATCCGGTGATCGCAATACCCTGGCGCTTAGGAGAGGTCGGATAGAATTGCAACCAGCTCGGCCATGGACGCGCTGTCTCCTTCGACACCACCGTAATTCTGTTCAAACGTGATGGAGCAATTGAACGACAATGGAAACCGTTGGGCAAAGCACCCAGTCAGATAGCCTTACAAAACCATCCCGCCTTTTTGCTGTATCGGATCGCCCAAGGCCACCTGCCGCTCCACGTTGATGACGCTAAGGCACCCGACAAACACCCGCACCATAACCCGTGACGGGCCACCAACCGCATGATCTCTGATCTGAATGACGAATGGCCTCAGTCACCGTATTGCCACCGCCCTCATGCGCGATTATAGCAGTCGCGGTGACAAATTCTTCCAGAATTTCAAACCGTGCGGTGAGCTTTCAAGATGTTTCGCCCACCGCGCCGCCATCCCTAACAGACACGGCACCGCCGCTTCATCACAATACACTACCGGTGATCATACGCGATGGTACCGATGAGCGCGGCGTAGCAGGCCACGTTTTCCGACGTTGCATCCATGTCAGCGTCAATACCGGCTTTCACCTTGAAGTAGGTTTGAAAAACAGGGTCGACGGAAAATAACGTATAATACCACCGTGGCGCGCCAACGCATCCGCCCGCAGCACTAGCATACCGCCATTCGCCGATGTATCGACCCGACGCGAACCATGTTGAAGTCAGTGATCAATCCCCCTTCGGCAGGACGGTATTCAATCCGCCCGAACAAACTTTCATAACTCAAATTGGATTCAAGTATGACGCTAGAGCTTGTTTCATCACTATGGTAAACAAATAAATTCACGGCATAGATTTGTTCCAGCGGTAACTGGTTCGGCGCGGTGTCCTTCAGATTCGCCGGCAGAAACATCTCCAAGTTGTCCAGGATGTCGGCGCGCATCTCAACCAACCATCGCGCCAAATCGAGATACTCATCAAATTCGGTGCGCACCCTCCATGACGACGCTAATCGCTTCATCCGCTATCTGCCGGCCAATTTTCGTGAGGCGGTCACCAAGCGAAGCTTGCCCCCGTAAAGCACCGCGGTTTATCTGCGCCAGTTTCGCGCTGATGTCGCGCCCCGCTTCCTTCAATCGCCCTTGGTCAGATTCCGGAAACGCTTCTACCCCCTTTGGCTTCCCATCCAGCCCCATAGTCGCAACCATGTGCCCCTGTTAAGTCTGCACAAAATCAAACCGGACTGCCGCGCTTCGGCCTGCAACGCCGAGATTTCCACCTCGACGGCACTCTGAAGGGTTTCGGTTTCCTTCCTGACCTGGCCTAGATATCTCTCATCGCCCAATGCCGACATCAACCCTTCGCGCAACTGCTTCACAAACGACGTCATGCGGTCGCGAAACCGACGCCCCACGCCGGCAGGCAACGGCAATGCACATGGTTGGTGCTGACGACGAAAATTATTGAGATAGAACCAATCGTTCGACGGCGGGCGCCCGTCGAGATGGCGTTCCAAATACGCCAATGCCGCCGTCATCCGTCCACGGCTATCTTCACCAACGACAAATATCTTGAAGCCAAGATCAGCAACGCCAGGTCCTAATTCCAGCGCTTCACGCGCCCGCGCATGACTGGACAGCGTCAATATGCCGCCGGCCAGATCGGAATCCTACGTTAAAAACTGGCAGTGAAACATCTGGGCCATTAAACACCTTCATAGTCATGTTCTTCCACCGAGCGCATCACCGTTATTTCTAGAACACCGATGATTACCATTGACGCGCTTCGGATCAAGAGCAATTTATCCACGTCGAAGTTTTGGTCTCAGCGGAGCGCCAAACACGTCTGTCAAATAGAATCACAACGCTTCCCCTGATCAAGGCGTGCCGTTATGGTGCCCATATTATGGCGACTCATATCACAGAAATCTTACGCTATCCTATCAAGGGATTGAATGCTGAATCCCTCAATTCAACAACCTTGGTGCCGGGCGCTGGCATTCCTAATGACCGCCGTTTCGCGATGGTGCCATCATCGAGCCGCTTTGATCGAGAGACCCCGGCTTGGCGCAACAAGAATGAATTTTTGATGTTGATGAAAGACGAGCGTCTCGCCTTATTAGCGGCCACATTTGACGACGCGACATCAATATTAACGATCCGTCGCGACGGCCGCCAAGTTGCACAAGGCGATGTTTCCACACCCATGGGCCGCGTCCTGATTGAACAATTCCTCGCCGCCTTCATGCCGACGGGCCCCCGAGGCAACCCCAAAATTGTCACCGCGCCCGAAACAATGTTCACTGACAAGGAAACGCCCTTCATATCCTTTATAAACTTGGCGAGCGTCCGGGATATTGAACGAGTGGCGCGGCGACCTGTCGATCCTCTTCGGTTTCGCGGCAATATTCACCTGGAGGCCGTGGAGCCTTGGGCCGAAACAAAATGGATTGGCCAAGCCTGCCAATTAGGTGGCGCTGTGTTGCGATTTGCGGAACCAATTGGGCGATGCGCCGCAACAAACGTAAACCCAGACACAGCAGAACGCGACATGAATATCCCGCTCGTATTGAACCAAGGGTTTAGCCACACCTGTACAGGGGTTTATGCAGAAGTCCTGGAAGGCGGCATGATTACTGTAAACGACGAATTAATCCTGCGATAAATACGCTGGAATATTAGAGAAAATTAATCCTGACATACCCTAATCGCCCGCAACGGTGTCCAATTTTTCAGGGGCTGCGACGATATCAGGCTGCACCGATTCCGGGACGTCATCGACGGCAGGCTTAACGACAACCACTTCTGCGTCTTCGGGTTTGCGGCTCGTTCGTTTTGGCCGCACAGCTTGATCCGCAGCTGCGCGTGGTTGCCGGTTATTTGTACGACGCGGCGTCCGGGTCGCGGGCTTTTCACGGCCATCGTCCCGCACCAAAAATTGCGGTAGCTGTTCTTCCAGATTAGACAGCGTATCCGATTGCACATCCACACCGCCTTGCGATGGCGTTTCCTCCGGGTTGTTCTCTAGTGTCCCGTTTTCTGGCGCCCGAGTATCCTCAGACTGATTATCGTGGGCGCGCGATTCTTGAGGTTGCTCACCGTCATTCAGCGACTGCCGCGTATTGCTTGCTGGCTGCCTGTCGTTTTCACGGTTATCCACATTCTTGTCGCGTTGCGCCTGGGCCAGAGCCTGAGCTTGGGCTTCTTCCCGGTCCGCATTGATGATTCGGAAATAATGCTCCGCATGCTGAAACATATTTTCCGCCGTCACCCCTTCCCCAGATGTCGTCGCGTCTCGGGCGAGTTGCAAATATTTCTCGTAAACCTGAGTCGCCGTACCGCGAATACGAACATTCGGGCCATTGCTGTCAAAATTACTGTTTCGCGACACTGGGTTGCGACGCCCACTATTGCCACGGCCTCGCGACCGTTTTTGACCTTGTCCTTGTCTCATAACACCATCACGTTATGTGGTAAAAAATAATCAACTCGGTTGCTGGCAGGCGCTTACCCTAAAATGGCTCTTTCAGCCAACCAATCAGTTATACCGGAGTTTTGATGATGCGCTTCCCTGCACTACGTTCTAAATAACGTTATCATCAAGTTTTATATTTTAGCCGTTTCGCACCAGCAAACCAACCCTTATTTTCTGCATCTTCAGATACCATCAATTTTGCAGATAAGACATCGATCCCGCGCGCCCAGGTCGGATCGGATTGGGGCCACCCGCAATCCAGACATTTTGGCCAACGTCGACACCGCGCAGGCCTGATCCGCGCCAATCTCCAGAACAACCACTCCCGTGGGCGTCAATAGGCCTGGCGCGCTTGGTAAAATTTCACGGTACGCCGTCAATCCATCCGCGCCGCCAGCCAACGCCAAACGGGGTTCGTATTTCGACACCTCCGGCGCCAAACCATCGATATCGTTGGCTGGGATATAGGGTGGGTTTGAAATGATTATATCAAAACAACCCGCCATCATGCGCCCCCAATCACCGACAACAAAAGCAGCCCGCGCGCCAAGCCCAAGCGCCTTTGCGTTTTCCATCGCTATATTGGCGGCGGCAACAGAGATATCAACGCCAACGCCAAACGCATGAGGCAACTCTGAGAGCAACGCCAGCAACAAACACCCCGACCCTGTTCCAAGGTCGAGAATACGCAGCCGCGCCGATCTATCTCGCGCACAGTCAAGCGCGGCTTCCACAATCGTTTCGCTGTCGGGTCTTGGGTCCAGCGTATCCGGCGTAACTTTGAATGGCAGGCTCCAAAATTCCCGTTGCCCGACCAAATACGACATGGGTTCGCGCGCCGCCCGACGGGCTACCAGCTCGTGAAACAAGGGCGCCTTTTCAACAACCCGCTCCGGGTACCCCATTTGCACCGCGATACTTAGTCCGGATACATGCGTCAACAAAACGCGGGCTTCCAAACGGGGCAGGTCTATTCCCGCATCGTGTAAAATGCGTTCACTGTCATCTAGGCAGGACTTAATCGTGGGGAAGGCCGCGCGCACATCCAGTGTCATGACGCAAACATTACTGAATCGACGCCAAACGCGACGCTTGATCTTCAGCGATCAGCGGATCGATTAAATCATCGAGACCTTCGCCATTTAGAATTTTTTCGATTTTGTGAAGAGTTAGGTTAATCCGATGATCCGTTACCCGGCCCTGTGGAAAATTATATGTCCGAATTCGTTCCGATCGATCGCCACTACCGACCTGGCTTTTCCGGTCCGCCGCGCGTTCCGCATCTATCTGTGATCGTTCATGTTCGTACAGGCGCGCCATCAGCACCTTCATCGCTTTGGCTTTGTTTTTATGTTGTGACTTTTCATCTTGTTGCGAAACTACAATCCCGGTTGGCAAGTGTGTGATGCGGACCGCGCTGTCTGTAGTATTAACCGATTGACCGCCAGGGCCGCTGGCGCGGAATATATCAATCCGCAAATCCTTGTCATTGATGGCGACGTCCACTTCTTCTGCTTCCGGCAAAACCGCAACGGTCGCCGCAGATGTATGAATGCGACCACTGGATTCAGTTTCCGGCACTCGTTGGACGCGGTGAACGCCAGATTCAAATTTTAACCGCGCGAATACGCCGCGCCCGGAAATTAGCGCCGTAATATCCTTGTATCCGCCAAGCCCCGTATCACTGATCGACAATGGCTCCATCCGCCATCCGTGCAAATCTGCGTAACGCTGATACATGCGAAATAAATCTGCGGCGAACAACGACGCCTCGTCGCCACCGGTGCCCGCCCGAACTTCCAGAATGGCGTTTTTTTCATCAGCAGCGTCTTTCGGCAACAACATGACTTGGAGCTCGCGCTCAACACCCGGCAACCGTTCCTTTAAGGACCGCAGTTCCTCCTGGGCCAGCGTCTTCATCTCCGCATCGCCTTCCTGGAGAAGCGAATCCATGTCCTCGATTTCTGTATTAACGAATTTCAATTCCAGAATTTTTTCGACAACCGGCGACAATTCGGCATATTCCTTGGACAGACTGGCGAAATCTTTTGGATTCATGTCAGGAGACGCCATTAACGCCGAGAGCTCGTCATGACGTCGAATTAGATTATCGAGCTTTTCCGCGACATTCATTGTTTCACCTTTCATCATTCGACGGATCAACGCCAAATACCCGTCGAACCCAGTACATCATCGACTTTGGATCACTTGTTTCTAACGCCGTATCCGACGCGACCTCTCGCATAACCCGGCTTGGCGCATGCAGCAACCGATTGATCAACAACCGTGTCGCCTCTTCCGCTCCGGCGTCAGGGTGATCCGATAGAACAGCTTCTCTAGCCACTTCGAACTGGGATCGCAATGCCACGATTGCCGGCGCCGCCGCGCGTCCTTCAACCTGGCGGCCCCAATTCGACACGGCTGTATCCACAATCTTCCACGCGCTTTGCGCCGCCGCATCCCGGCTCGCGCGCCCTTGCATTGCGACAATTTCCAAGTCGTCCAGCGCATATAAAAACGCACCGTCCAGTTCCTGAATCGCAGGATCAATATCCGGCGGCGCGCCAACATCGACCAACAATACCGGACGGCGTCGTCGTTCCTGCAACGCCGCCGACATCACCGGCATCGGTATCAAATATCGCCCGGCTCCCACCTCGGCGACGACGACATCCGCTTGCGCCAATGACGCACCCAATGCGTCGAACGACACAAAGGTTCGGCCTTGGCGGCGCGCCGTCGCCTCTGTCCGACGCGACGGCCCCGACAACAACATTTGACCGGCACCAGCCGCGCGCAGATGATCCCCAACGATAGTCGCCATATCGCCCAGCCCCAGCACAAGCACCGTGACTCGCGACATATTTCCGTGAATATCGCGCACCAATTGCGCCACCGCCGCCGCAATTGACACCGGGCGTCGGCCAATTTCGGTTTCGTTTCGAACGCGTTTGGCGACGTTATATGCGCTCTGTAGGACGCCGTCGAGTTCTGGGCCTACCATGCCAAAGGATTGAGATTGCCGATGGCTTTCCTTGACCTGCCCCAGCACTTGCGGCTCTCCAATGATTTGACTATCCAACGACGACGCCACAGCAAAAATCTGTCGGACAGCAGCGTCCCCCGTCATTTGATAAAACGGATCGTCGCCTTGTGCGGTCGACGCCTGCACATCCTCAGGTGCCCGTTCGGTGAGCACCTTTCGCACCGCAGCAATCGCCACGTCGGTGTTGTCAGAGGCACCCTGTATTTCCACCCGGTCGCAGGTCGATAGTATCAATGCCTGTGAAACGCCGGATTGTCTCAGTTGATCGAAAATTAGCGGGGCCGTTTCTTCATCAACAAAAACACGATCCCTCAATCCAATTGGGCTGGATCGATGGTTGGTACCAACCACGAAAAGCGAGGTTGATTTTTCCCCCATCGCGGTCATGTCACGGCCCTTATCCTAACGCGGCTACTCCGCATTTAAATGTCATGTTTACTTGTACCGGGCAAGCACCTCGGGTAGCGACGCCAGCGGCGCAGCTTCCTGTTCGCCCGAATCCATATGCCGGATCGTCGCTTCATCCCGCAGCAATTCATCTTCTCCCAACAAAATTGCTGCACAGGCGCCAAGTTTATTCGCCCGTTTCATGCGTTTGCTCATATTCCCGCTATAGCTCAAATCGATTCGGAATCCCGCGCGTCGCAGGGTCTCCGCCAACTGAAGCGCCCGATCTCGTGTCGTTGCGCCCACTGGTACGATAACCACAGGGCGTGGCGTTGGCAAAGCGCCGCCACATAACATGGACAAGCGCTCGATACCGCCAGCCCAGCCAACGCCCGGCGTTTGCGCGCCGCCCATCATGCTGATCAAACCATCGTAGCGCCCGCCCGCAATGACGGCACCTTGCGCGCCCAAGGCGGTCGTCGTGAATTCAAACGCCGTGTGACAATAATAATCCAAACCGCGGACCAGGCGTGGGTTCAATTCATACGCAATCCCCAGATTTTCAAGGCCCGCGCGCAATTCCGCAAAGAATGTCTGACTATCTTCGTTCAAATAATCCGTAAACAGCGGCGCAGCGGTGATAACGGCGCGATCCCCTTCATCCTTGGAGTCGAGAATACGCAGCGGGTTGCGTTCCAACCGATCCCGGCTTTCAGCAGACAAGCTGCCTAAGTGGCCCTGTAAGTAGTCCACAAGTGCATCTCGATATTCGGACCGGCTGTCGGTGTCACCCAATGTGTTTAGCTCCAGCACCGTTTTATCCAGTACGCCCAATTCGTCGAGGATGCGCGCGCCGCACGCTATAACTTCCAGATCGGCCTGAACGGCCGGCACGCCCACCAATTCAACGCCGATTTGATGAAACTGCCGCAATCGTCCTTTTTGCGGCCGTTCGTAGCGGAACATCGGTCCAGAATAAAAAAATTTCAACGGCGTGCTCTGCGCCAACCCTTCGGAAATAAAACTTCGCGCCACGCCTGCTGTGTTTTCCGGGCGAAGCGTAATTTCGTCGCCACCCTTATCAGTGAAGGTATACATTTCCTTCGTAACGATGTCCGACGTGTCGCCTAAGGTTCGTTTGAACACGTTCGAGTATTCAAATATCGGCGTCGCCATTTCATCGAAGCCATAGAGCGCCGCCACGCCACGCGCGGCGTCGGAGACGTAACGGTGCTCCCGCATTTGTTCCGGAAAAAGATCATGGGCACCGCGGACAGGTCGAAGAGTCGACATTAAGGATCCTGTTTTAGTCGTTCATTCGTAAGGGCTGGAATGTGCCGTTCTCAGCGGCAAAACTCATGCACTGGGTTTGCGCAGTGCAACTGCTTGTAATCTAGTTATTGGTGTCGCCTGCTTTCAATACATCTATATCCAAAGCGATATCGCGGCGCACCGCCCCAATGGGCCCAATCGCCGGTGCCCGAAGCCCGTCAATGTCAAACCGAAGACCACCCGCATTACCCGTATGCAGTTTCAGGCCCACCCGGTTGGGAACGTTGTAAGTATCGCCGGTCTTCAAAACACGTGTCAGCAACAAAGACCCATCGCTGCCTCTAATTTCAAGCCAACTGTCAATTTCAGCGACAATCGTAATTCTGGACGCAACATTATCTTTTCCAAATTGTCGGGGGCCCGTTGTCTCTTCCTGTGGTGGCATCGGCGGCATAACAATGGCGGCTGTCGGCACCCTGTCAGTCGTAATGTTGTTGCGCCCAGCGTTTGGTGAAGGAATTTCGATGGGCCGAGTCGCATCCGCTTCGCTGAACGCTTCCACTTGTCCCTCAGCACTAATCACAACCGAGGAGTCGCGACCGGGCATTTCCGCTACAGTTGGCGTTTCCGGCGAGACTATCGCCGTAATAACCAGCGCGTCAGATGCGGGCGCGGTTTCCGGCGCAACGATTGCTGATGCCACTTCTGCAGGAATCAGAGGAGTTATTGTCAGCGCCGTGACGGGAACCGGAGATGTTTCAACTTTCACCGGTTCAGACAGCTTAATCGAGGACGCTGGCGCAGGCATCCGGGAAGATAAAAATTCAACAGGTGGCGCAGATATTGGTGCCTCAACGACGAGGTCGGACACAGCAACCGACGCGGATTCGGGCGCGACCAACGCTTGCAACGACCCAGGCAACGCCGGCACAACTTCAGCAAGAGAACGGTCTTGTGATGACAAGTACATCCACACACCGTACACTAGCGCCGCGCAAACAACTGCAATCAATATAATCGCAGCGCCCGGCGTCCGGCCTTCCGGCATCGGCGATGGAAACACCAGCCGGGCTTTTGCTTCCAATTCCGCCGTTTCATCCTTGAACCTTGCGGCAATTACTTCTCTGTCCAACCCCAGGTATTCCGAGTATGCACGCACGAATCCTAGGGCGTATGTATGCCCGGGCAGTTCATCGTTGCGACCGTCTTCCAGCGCCTCAAGGTGCACCTTCCGGATTTTCAAAAACCCCGCAACCTCATCAAGGGTGCGTTCTGCACGTTCTCGAGAGAATCTCAATTGTTCCGCGACCGTTAGAACGACCGCCGGCTCCCGGTCCAGGGACACGTCATTCGCATCCGACCGACTCACGTCACGGGCCTGCTTTAAATTCAACATCCATCCTACCGCGCGAAAAATGCGCTTGTTTCCGCCAAATGACCAAAAAACTAAGCTACCAGATACGCGCCCGATAATTCACTAATCAAAATTACAATATCGTTAATATATTAGGAACAACAATTATTCGCAATTATAAAACAATCCCACAACTTACGAATAGTTAAGTTTTAACCAGAATAACTGTTAAAAGACGAACCCATGTCTTGTTTTATACTTTCAAAGAGGGGCTCAACTGAAATTCTCAGTCCTGATCAAGACCATATTCTGTGTGCAGCGCACGCAGCGCTAACTCGGCGTATTCATCCGCGATTAAAATGCTGATTTTGATTTCCGACGTCGAAATCACCTGAATATTTATACCTTTACCCGCCAATGCGCCAAACATCTGTTTGGCGACCCCGGCGTGCGACCGCATCCCCACGCCAATGACCGAAATTTTTACTACGTTGTCGTCAAGATCTATAGAGCGGTAGTTGATGGTCTTCCCAATTTCGTCCAACAATGCTGACGCCCGGTCGAAATCTGACTGGCCCACGGTAAAGGTTATATCCGTGCGGCCACTTTCCGCCGAAATATTTTGGACGATCATATCAACATTGATGCCCGAATCCGACAGCGGTCCAAATATGCCGACGGCGACGCCGGGACGGTCTTCGACCCCGACAATAGTTATTTTCGCTTCATCCCGCGAATAAGCGATCCCACTGACTACCTGCTGTTCCACGATCTCATCCTCGTCCACAACGAGCGTTCCGGGTGCGTCCACGAAGGCCGAACGCACTTGAAGCCGGACACCCTGATTCATCGCCAATTCGACGGCCCGCGTTTGCAACACCTTGGCACCCTGCGACGCCATTTCAAGCATTTCTTCATAGGTGATGCGCGTTAATTTTCGCGCCTTGTCCACAATGCGCGGGTCCGTAGTATAGACACCTTCCACATCGGTATAAATATCACATCGATCCGCATTCAACGCCGCCGCCAACGCCACAGCGCTGGTATCGCTGCCGCCCCGACCCAGGGTCGTGATGCGGTTTTGAGGCGACAAGCCCTGAAACCCCGCCACGACCGCAACCTGACCTTCACCGAAGAGTTTGATAATTTTCCCCGCATCAATTTCTTTAATACGCGCCTTGCCATGCATATCGTCAGTTCGAAGCGGCAACTGCCACGCCGCCCAAGACCGCGCTGGCACGCCAATATTTTGCAACGCCAATGCCAATAGCCCCGCTGTCACCTGCTCTCCAGTGGAGACGATGGCGTCGTATTCTCTGGTGTCGTGCAAACGGCTTATGGCGTTTACGTTTTCGATCAAACCATTGGTGACGCCCGCCATGGCGGACGGCACAACCGTGACTTCATTGCCACGATCATATTCCGCCTTCACCAGCGTTGCTACATGGCGAATACGATCGAGATCCCCAACCGATGTTCCGCCAAATTTTTGCACGATCCGCGCCATGTCGTTCGCCCACGCACCATCACTAAAATCAACCCATTGCCCTCGACGGGCGGCGTATCCATACTCATATGATCGTCACCACGCAAGTACGACACCAACGAGATCAAACGGTCGCCCTATGAATATTGCAAACCCACCCAAGCGTAGCGACCAGGCGGCCCCAAACCCGTCACGCAGCACAATCGATGACGCCGAGATCGAAAAATTTGGAAAAATGGCCGAAGACTGGTGGAACCCCGACGGGCCGTTCAAACCACTCCACGCCTTAAACCCGCTTCGCATTCAATTTATACGCGACCAACTCATTCAACATTTCCAGCGGGGCGATCCGTTGAAACCAACGCCGTTGCGCGGACTCACAATACTCGACATTGGCTGCGGTGGCGGCTTGTTGTGTGAACCCATGACGCGCCTTGGCGCGATGGTGACAGGTGTGGACGCCGCGGACCGCAATATCGACATCGCCCGAACCCACGCGCAACGCATGGAATTATCCATCGATTATCGTTGCGCCGCCGCCGAGGATTTGGCGGCGGAAGGATTGGCATTTGATGTGGTGTTGAATATGGAGGTGGTGGAACATGTCGCCGAAGTCGATTTATTCCTCAACGCTGCGGCAAGACTGGTCCGGCCCGGAGGATTGATGATCGTCGCGACATTGAACCGAACGGCGAAATCATACGCATTGGCAATTGTCGGCGCGGAATACATCATGCGCTGGCTGCCGGTCGGCACCCATGATTGGCTAAAATTCGTTCGTCCTTCGGAATTAGCACGAAGCCTTCGTACCGCCAACATGAAAATCGAAACGCTCACTGGGCTGACCTACAATCCTTTGAAGGAAACCTGGTCTTTGAATGAGCGAGATTTGGGCGTCAATTACATAGCGACCGCCATCCGAACAAATAGACTACCGGCTTAATTAAGGAGGCGGGCCAACTGATCGAAGGGGATGAAAATTATTCGTTTTGGTTGCACCCCTAATTTTCGGTATTTTCCACCCAGGGGATACGGGCAATCTCGACACCTTCTTCCTGCAACGCCTCAGCTTCGCTTTCGCTCGCCTCGCCGTGAATGCCGCGCGCCTCGCTCTCGCCGTAATGGATTTTCCGCGCTTCTTCGGAAAAATCATTACCAACATACTCACTGTTGGCTTCAACCGCACTTCGTAATTCCCGCAAGGCACTACGAATTTGTTCCGGCATAACATCGCTCAATGCAGGAGTCTTCGACGTTGATGACGACGCACTACGCGACACCCCCGACGCCACATTAGGCGCCATGATCGCCTTTGATATCTTTTTGTCGCCGCAAGCTGGGCATACAACAGCCTTCGCCGCAACTTGTTCCTCATAGGAAGCGCTGTCCTTGAACCAGACTTCGAATACATGATCCTTGGCGCAACGCAAATCGAATGCAATCATTTACGTAACCGTTGGTTTGTCTGTTATACAAAGCGACTAACCTTATAAATGGCGACGATTGACCCCGGACGCAATATTTTAATGTATTCTCCACATGGCCTCTAATTTATCCTGTCCCTCCCTCTGGATAGTTCAACACGCCGCGTTAGCGCCCAGCGGCGGGCGCGTCGTGGATGTCGCATGTGGGGCGGGCCGGAATGGCCGCCATTTTTGGAAACGTGGCCACCCGACGGTGTTTCTTGATATCGATTGCGCCAAAGTTAACGATTTAACCGGCGCTGATGACGTTGACATCAGGGAAGTCGATCTGGAGTCCGAACTGCCACCACAGTGGCTCTTCGCCCCTACGACATTGGATGTCGTCGTTGCGACGAATTATTTATGGCGCCCCCTTATGCCCGCCTTAATCAACAGCATCGCGCCGGGCGGGATGTTCCTGTACGAAACCTTCGCCATCGGAAATGAAGCGTTCGGACGTCCCAAAAATCCAAAATTTCTGCTGAAAGCTGGCGAATTACTGGAAATGGTGCGGGGGAAATTACGCGTCGTCGCCTTTGGACAGGAAACACGAACCGATCCAAACCCCGCGATCATTCAACATATAGCCGCTGTTCGGGATTAATTCCGTTATTCGCCCGCCAAACGCACCGGCGGCGCGAACGGCAACGCAAATGCACGGTCATGCTGAAGCGACGGCACCATCGCCCGCGCGCGATCCACGGCGGCCATATCCAAATCAGCAATAATCACGCCCGGTTCGTCCCCCGCATCCGCCAAAACTTCCCCCCACGGCGCAACAATTAAGGCGTGGCCATAAGTCTGACGCCCATCTTCATGATCACCGCATTGCGCCGGCGCCAAGACAAAGCAACCAGTTTCAATCGCTCGGGACTTCAATAACGTGTGCCAATGCGCTTTTCCCGTGGTGCGTGCGAACGAAGACGGAATGGTCAATATGCCAGCGCCCGCCTGCGCCAAAGCGCGGTATAAATAAGGGAAGCGAACATCGTAACAAATCGTCATGCCAACCCGGCCCCACGGCGTGTCGGTCACAACCGCACGGTCACCGGGCCGATAATTATTTGATTCGCGATATTGTTCGCCGCCTTCCAGATCGACGTCAAACATGTGCATTTTGTCGTAAGACGCCGTGACCGCGCCCGCGGGGTCGATCATGAAACCCCGATTGGCCATCCGAGACTCATCTTCCAGCTTGACCACAAGCGATCCAACCAACAACCAAATGTCCAATTCCGCCGCTAAGGCTTGGTACGCCCTCAAAGCAGGCTCCTGATGTTCGACATAAGCCGCCTTAGCGCCCATACCCGGTCGCTTGTCGCATAAATTAACGACTTCCGGCATACCAATGAATTGCGCGCCTTGGGCGTGCGCGTCACGAACCAATGCTGAGGACAATTCAATATTGCGCGCAATATCCGTCGTCGATGTCAGTTGAATACACGCGGCGCACAAATTCATCGCAACATCCTGTTGTTAGACCGCACCCGACAAAAACCCGTCGAGTTCGCCCGCAAATTCACTTTGAAATAATTCATCACATCCGCCAATGTGGCGATCATCAATGAAAATCTGAGGCACGGTTCGACCGCCATTCGCTCGTTTGATCATTTCAGCTTTGCGCGCACCATCCATCATGACGTCAATTTCTTCGAACTCGACGCCTTTTTTTGTCAGTAAGCTCTTCGCACGAAAACAGAACCCACAGATCGGCGTTGTGTAAATTTCAACCTTGGCCATTTCAACTCCCAAATTACCGTGCGGCAATTATTTATGCCCTTTCGACGGATGTACAACCTTAATTTTTTGCCTAATTTTAGGCCTTAACACTGATTTGAACGCTGGGCCTTATGACGCGCGCCAGGGTCAGGACATCGATCGCCGATCCACCCGCCCGCATTCCCCCACAGTCGCGCCCGTCGTCAACACATCGTCAATCAACAACACCCGCGCACCCTCCACCTGTCTTTTTTCGGATGTATCGCAAAAGCGCCCGGGACATTGCGCTGCCACGCAGTCAGCGACATTCGTCCCGGCGGTTTTGTGTCACGCCGCCGCACCCGCAAGTCCACGGATAAGGGAGCGCCGGTTTGCCGCGATAGCACGGTGGCCTAAAGCGCAGCCTGATATAACCGCATGCAAATAATCGTCGCAGATGGAGCGGTGCCGGTTTGATCAGTCCAGCATCGTCCAACAATTCCGCCCCGGACCGACATGTCATGCCAGCCAGCGTCTGCGCTGCAAAGGTTTTGTCCGCGTGTTTGAATTCAATGACCAGCAACCAGCTCGAATCGTCATAAGCGAACACGCTACGAGCCCGATCAAACTTGGAGCGTTCCCGCAAACAGGCGGTGCACAGCGTCTCCTCCGGCATTTTATATTCAAACGGATAGGCGCAACAAAAACATGCGGGCGCCCCAAACACTGTAAAGACCCCCAACAAGCACTACACTAAGCTGCGTCTTCGACGATGGCGCCGCATCTGATACATCGCGGCGACAATAATTTGTCCAAGACCGACCGTGCGACCGGCGCTACCCTCACCGGTGAGAAAAGGTTAGCTTTTTCGTTACTGATCACGGGTCAAAATGTGGAAAGACGAGCGTTCCGTCCCGCTTGATCTGTTCCACCAGGGCGATTTCCCAGGTCAAATATTGCTGCATCGCCTCTTCTGGCGACCCCTCACGGTCATAAGGCTTATAGAATAGGTCCTCCCGCGCCGAGGCGAGATTTTCCCACCCCACAGTCAAAATTAACCCCGCCGCCGTGTAGGCGTCGTTTCCGCCTTCAAGAACTGCGACCGGCTTCCCCGTCAACGCTTTTAAATCAGACGCCGCTAGCCGTGCCAAAACCCCATCCCCGCTGGTCACCACATAACGCGACGCCATCGGAACAGCCGCCAAATCATCCTTCAACCGCGCGCGAATGATCCACCAGGCACCGGGCGCATGTCCGTCGCGAAATGACAAACTATCGCTCACATCCAAGACGACAGTTCCCTCTTGAGTCAAATCGCCCGGCGCGGCGACGTCAACTTGAGTCGCCGTTTTTAGGCCAACCGGCGCGACGCTGGGCGCGGTTGGCAAGTCCGTAACATCGCCCTCCAAAACACAAACGTCGGGCCAACCCATCTGGATGAGCCAATGGGCGGTCATGGTTGCGCGCACGCCAGTGTCATCGGCAACGACAATACGGGCGTTGTACGTGCCCACATATACATCGGTCGCCTGGACCAATTGACCGCCGGGCGCGGATTGGAAGCCTTCGGCGTGACCGGCAGAAAATTCTTGCGGAGACCGAACATCCAGCAAATACAACGTGCGTTGATCACCTTCATTTCGCCATTGCGCGACAGTATCGGCGCTTACGGTCTTTACCCCATATTTTTCCGCCACGCGCGCCGCGGCGTCCTGAGACCATGCCAACGCCGAACTCGAAGTCGCGTCGTAGGTCCGGGTCGCTCCGTTTTCCAATTCGAACCCGGCCAGATGCCACCCCATCGTGCCGTTTGTCAGGGCCATCACCTTGTTCGGCGTTCCCGCATTGATCAGCGATTGCGCTCCAATAATCGACCGAGTACGACCCGCACAGTTTACGACCACCAACGTATCAGGGTCGGGCGCCAAATCGCGAACGTGATAGGCAAGTTCCGCGCCGGGCGAATCAATGCCCGTTGGAATATTCATACGGTGATATTCATCCATCGGGCGGCTGTCGAGAACCACCATGTTTTCACCAGAATCGAGTTTCGCCTTTAGCGCCTCGGCTGAAATATTAGGCGTATCGCAATGGTGCTCCACATGTTCGCCGAACACTTTCGACGGTACGTTCATCCCGCTGAAAAGTTCAAACCCAGCATCATCCCATCCCTGCACGCCATTTATCAAAAGCGAGATATCTGAATATCCGGCGGCGTCCAGAATGGCGACGGCGCGCAGCGCAAGGCCATCATTGTCGTCCATCAGCACCATCCGAACCGATGAACGGGGCGCGAATTTTTCATAGAGAAGCTCAAACCGGCTCAATGGCACATTGATCGAGCGTAACAAATGACGTTGCCCAAACACGCCTTCTTCGCGCACATCGAACACCGCAATTTCATCATCGTCAAGGATCGCAGCCCGCAAGGTGGCGGCGTCAATGGTCTGTGGCATGGCTCAGCTCCTTCAAATTGGCGTGTCTTCAAATCTTTATGCGCCAACATTAAGACAACGTCTGCAGCCTCTCAAGGTCGCGTATCTGGGGTTCGCCAATTGCCTTGTACCGCGGCCATCGCCATATTGTCGTTTCATGACAAACATTCGTGACATATTCGACCGTACTTTGATCCGTCGCCGACGCGATAGGGCGAGCGTGGAATTCCATCGCTATGATTTCCTGTTCCAGGAGATCGCCACGCGTCTAACGGATCGCCTGGAAGACATTCAACGAACATTTCCAATCGCGTTGGATTTGGGCTGCCATGCCGGCGCGATTGCCAACGTGTTGCCCCGCCGGTCTGCTGTAGACTGGCTCGCGCACAGCGACATTTCATTTCAAATGGCTAAATGCGCCACCTCTACAGCGCTGGTTGCAGACGAAGAAGCCCTGCCCTTCGCCGATAACGCCTTCGACCTTGTCCTCAGTAATTTGTCGCTGCATTGGGTAAACGATTTGCCCGGCGCACTCACCCAAATACAACACACGCTAAAACCAGACGGATTGTTTTTGGCCACGATACTAGGTGGCGATACTCTGGTAGAGTTCCGGGATTGTCTCTTGAGCGCCGAAAGCGAAATCCTTGGCGGTGCCAGTCCCCGAATTTCCCCCATGGTCGCCCTCGGCGATGCGGCGGGATTGTTGCAGCGCGCCGGTTTCGCGCTGCCCGTCGCCGATTCCGACACCATCAACGTAACCTACGACAATGCGTTCAAATTAATGGCCGACCTTCGCGGGATGGCAGAAGCCAACGCCATTCGTGAACGTACCCAGCGTTTCACCCCACGTTCGGTTTTCATGCGCGCCGCCAAACTTTATCAGGACCGTTACAGCGGGCCAGAGGGCCGGATCAACGCCACGTTTGAAGTTATCTATCTGCACGGTTGGTCACCGCATGACTCACAACAAAAACCGTTGCGCCCGGGCAGCGCCAGCCAGCGACTGGCCGACGCCCTGGACACCGAAGAACAGCCCGCAGGTGAAAAGCCGGTTTAGAGGAAATCCTGAAGCATCGCCACGAGCGGACGGTCGGCCGCAGGCATTTTGAAGTTCCCTAGATCATAGGGACGAACCCACTTCAAAACCTGCCCTTCCACCGGTCGCGGCGTCCCTTGCCAAATCCGGCACAGGTAAAGCGGCATCACCAGATGGAAGTCGTCATAGGCATGGCTGGCGAAGGTCAGCGGTGCCAGACAGCTCCGCCGCGTGTCGATATCCAATTCTTCCCGCAATTCCCGCACCAGGGCGGCTTCCGGCGTTTCGCCCGTTTGCACTTTGCCGCCTGGGAATTCCCAAAGCCCCGCCATTTTCTTGCCCGGAGGGCGCTGAGCCAGCAAAATTCGCCCATCAACGTCGATCAACGCGACCGCCACGACAAACACCACAGGCTTTGCGCCCGGCGCTCGTTCGTTTTCGTCCCAGCAACCCTTTTGCATATGCGTTATCTTTAAGACCGATAGTCGGCGTTGATAGAGATGTATCCGTGCGTCAGGTCGCACGTCCAAACCCGCGCTTTACCCCGGCCCAGTCCAATATCTATGCCAATGCGAATGTCCTGTCCTTTCATATGTTCGGCGACCGGCGCTTCAACATAATCTTTCCAGACGACGCCCTTTTCGGTAACTAGCGCACCGCCCACGGAAATTGACAATAAATCCCGATCCGCCGGTTCCCCGGCCTTACCCACCGCCATGACGATACGGCCCCAATTCGCATCCTCACCCGCCACCGCGGTTTTCACCAAGGGTGAATTCGCCACCGCCAACCCGATGCGCCGAGCGGATTGGGCCGATTTAGCGCCGGTAACATCGATCGTGACAAGTTTTTGTGCCCCTTCGCCATCGCGCACCACCTGAGTGGCGAGGTCGATCATTAGATCACCCAGGGCGTTGCAGAAATCCCGAAAATGCGCATCTGTCACCGAAACAACAGGTTCGTGCGCCGCGCCTTTACCCGTGGCGCACATCAACACTGTGTCACTGGTGGAGGTATCGCTGTCAACTGTGATGCAATTATAGGATTTGTCAGCAGCGGATTTAATCGATTTTTGCAGCACACCCGCTGGAATTTTAGCGTCCGTAAAGACGAAACACAGCATCGTCGCCATATCTGGTGCGATCATGCCAGACCCTTTGGTGACGCCCACAATCGACACCTCTGTGTCTCCAATGCGCACCGTACGCGCCGCACCCTTGGGAAACGTGTCCGTCGTCATAATGCCTTGCGCAGCGCTGAGCCAGGATTTCGGTTTCAACGCCTTTACCATGCGCGGTAATTTTCCTGCAATGTAATTGGATTCCACCGGCTCGCCGATAACACCGGTGGACGCGACGAAGACTTGCTTTTGAGGACATTTCAAAAGCTTCGCGGCGCTGCGTACTGTTTCGGCCACGACCGCATCGCCCGCCTTACCGGTAAACGCGTTGGCGTTGCCTGAATTCACGACCAACGCCCGCGCCTTGCCCGCGCCAATCACCGAGCGACACCAATCAACCGGCGCCGACGGGCATTTTGACTGTGTGAAAACACCGGCGATAGTCGTACCCGGTGCCAGACGCGCCATCATTAAATCCTTAACGCCCTTGGACGGTTTTAAACCAACATGGAGACCGGAAATTTCCACACCTGGGACGGCGGGTAGGTTTGGAAATTTTTCCGGCGCCAGAGGAGAGCGTTCAGTCATAACGAAACTTCCTGTCTTAAAATCTAGATCGCGTTTATTTCGCCTTGGACGGAGCCTTCAAGGGCGATCCATCCATCGCGAACCGTTCGACCTTTGCCGCCGCCACAAGTTTTTTCATCACTTCAAGCGCCACGCCTTGTCCCACTTCTTGAATCAGACGCGGCTTCAACGCCTCGAAACTCGGTGGCTGCACCGTCCGATGGTCTTCGACTTTGATAACGTGCCAGCCGAATTTCGTTTTTACCGGCTTTTGCGTGTAGGCACCGGTTTTAAGCGCAAACGCCGCATCAGCAAACGGCTTCACCATATCGGAGCGGCCAAAATATCCCAAATCACCCCCTTTCGATGCGCTGGGACCCGTTGAATATTTCTTCGCGGCCTCCGCGAAATCCATGCCGCCTTGCACATGAGCAATCAAATTTGTCGCATCCACTTCCTTGTCCAGTAGAATATGACGCGCATGCACTTCTTCGCGGGCAGGATTGCTGGCGCGGAACGCCTGATATCGTTCCTTCAACAGTTCAGGTCGCAGGTTTTTCTCGATCAAGCGATTTAAAAAAATCTCCCCGATCACCGCGCCCTCCAACTGCTTCATCCGACGAAGCACCTCGGAATCGTTGGATAGTTTTTTTGCCCGCCCTTCGATAATCAGAAGCCGCTGCTGGATTAAACGTTCCACCAGTTTCGGATAAATCACTTCCAAGCCTGTTTGTTTCACTTCTTTAGGAAGGCCTTGGAACGCCCTTAACAATTCGCTTCTGTAAATTTTTTGGCCCTCAACCTTGGCCACGACAATATCTTTCTGCGGCTTTTTCGCGCCCTGCGACAACGCGGGTTGGGACAGCTGGCCAGTGGAAATAAAAACCGCCAAAATAACGGTAAAAATAAACGAACGGGGCATTGTGGTTTCCTTATGCCGGAAGCTGTGAATTCAAGGCGCAAACGAAGACGTCAATCACCCGAAAGGGATAAACCAATAATTGAGCCCGGCACAAGGCCGGACTTGGCCACAAAAGCGTAATTTGGGCGATATTTACGCACAAATTCAAATGCCCAACCCTCGCCCCAACGTTGACAGCCGCCTTTGGCCTGCTTATGTGACAGCTTAGAAAACTAGACCACCGCAAAATTTTAGCGCACCCTAACCTTTGAGGCTTTCATGATCGGCGGCATGCTCAAGCGGGTCTTCGGATCCACCAACGACCGCATCGTCAAGTCGTTGCAAAATACGATCGCCGACGCCAGTGCGCTGGAAGCCGAAGTTGAACCGCTTTCCGACGAAGACTTGAAGGCCCGCACCGACTGGCTCCGCCAACGTGTCGCTAATGGCGAAACCTTGGACGATATCGCCATGGACGCCTTTGCAACAGTGCGCGAAGCCGCCAAACGGACGCTTGGCCAACGCCATTTTGACGTTCAGCTTATGGGTGGGTTGGTTTTGCATCAGGGCCGAATCGCCGAGATGAAAACCGGTGAAGGCAAAACCCTGGTTGCAACTCTGCCGGTTTACTTGAACGCCTTGGAAGGCAAAGGCGTCCATGTAGTCACGGTGAACGATTATCTCGCCAAGCGGGATTCCGAATGGATGGGTCAAGTCTACGGATTTCTTGGTCTGACGGTCGGCTGCATCGTGCATGGATTAGACGATGCGGCGCGGCGCGGGCAATACGCCGCCGACATTACCTACGGCACCAATAACGAATTCGGTTTTGACTATCTGCGCGACAATATGAAGTTCGAAATCGAAGAACTGACGCAGCGAGAATTCAATTTCGCCATCGTCGATGAAGTCGATTCGATTTTGATCGACGAAGCCCGCACGCCCTTGATCATTTCCGGGCCGACCGATGATTTTTCAGAAATGTACTTCAAGGTCGACAAGCTTATTCCCCTGCTTATCCCGGACGATTACGCCAAGGACGAAAAGCAACGGAACGTTTCTCTGACAGAAGTCGGTTCACAGCACATCGAAGGTTTGGTGTCCGAACATGGGTTATTGGATGGCGACAATTTGTACGACGCCACCAACATTTCACTTGTTCATCATGTGAACCAGGCCTTGCGCGCGCACACGCTGTTTCAGTGCGACACGGATTACATCGTGCAAAGCGACAAAGTCGTTATCATTGACGAATTTACTGGCCGCATGATGGAAGGCCGTCGTTTTTCTGATGGATTGCACCAGGCTTTGGAAGCCAAAGAAGGCGTTACTGTACAACAGGAAAACCAGACTCTCGCGTCGATCACCTTCCAGAATTATTTTCGCCTGTACCCAAAACTTGCAGGCATGACCGGCACCGCCGCAACTGAAGCTGGCGAGTTCGCAGAAATCTACAGCTTGGAAGTCGTTGAAATGCCGACCAACCAGGACATGATCCGCGATGACAAGCACGACGAGGTGTATCGCACCAACCGTGAAAAATACGACTCCATCATTTTGCAGATAATGGAGTGCAACAAGCGCAAACAACCGGTTTTGGTCGGTACAATATCGATTGAAAAATCCGAAGAATTGGCCGGGATTCTCAAAAAGAAAAAAATAAAACACAACATTTTAAACGCCCGCAACCACGAACAAGAAGCATTCATCATCGCGGAAGCAGGCACGCCTGGCGCGGTGACTATCGCCACCAACATGGCGGGACGCGGCACCGATATTCAGCTTGGCGGAAATCTGGAAATGCGGTTGCTCCGTGAGCTTGCGGATGTGAAAGAACCGGGAAAACAGGCGAAACTGACCGAAAGTATCACGGCGGAAATCGAAAAGAAGAAACAGGTCGTCCTCGACGCTGGTGGGTTGTTTGTTCTGTGCACGGAACGTCATGAGTCACGCCGGATCGATAATCAGTTGCGTGGCCGAGCCGGTCGGCAAGGCGACCCCGGGGGTTCCAAGTTTTTTGTCAGCCTTGAAGACGATTTGATGCGGATTTTTGGATCGGAACGCATGGACGGCATGTTGCAAAAACTTGGCCTGGAAGATGGCGAAGCCATCGTACATCCCTGGATCAACAAAGCCCTGGAAAAGGCGCAGGAAAAAGTCGAGGCGCGGAACTTCGACATTCGCAAGCAATTGCTCAAATACGATGATGTCATGAACGACCAGCGAAAGGTTATTTATGAACAACGCAAGGATTTGATGCGGGCGACGGACGTGCAGGAAGACGTCACCGAAATGCGCCGCGACGTGATCGAAGATGTCGTTAGCCTATGTATTCCGGAAAACGCTTATGCCGAACAATGGGACACCGAAAATCTTCATGTGGAATGCTTACGCATTTTCGGCCTTGATTTGCCCATCGACGATTGGGCAACGGAAGAAGGCATCGCCGATCAGGAAATTCAGGAGCGGATCAGCGATGCGGTCAACCGGAGATTAGCGGAAAAAGCCGCCAATTACGGCCCCGACCTCATGCGCATGGCGGAAAAAAGCCTTCTGCTGCAAATCGTCGATCAATCGTGGAAAGAACATCTTCTACATCTCGACCATTTGCGTCAGGGCATCGGCTTACGGGCCTATGGGCAACGCGACCCGCTCAACGAATACAAGACCGAAGCCTTCACCCAATTCCAACACATGATGGACCGTGTCCGAGAAGCCGTAACAAGCGTCTTGTGTCATATCGAACTGCAACCGGCGGCGCCGGAAACGGCGATGTTCACGCATCACGAAAAACAGATGATGGAACAACACGAAACGTCTGAAGTCGCGATAGGTGCTGGCGGCGGTGGTGGGAGTGGCGGCGTCGCGACTGTCCGACGACGCAAAACCGAAGATATAGACACCAACGATCCATCTACATGGGGGAAAACCCAGCGAAATGCGCCATGTCCTTGCGGGTCCAGCAAGAAATACAAACACTGCCACGGTCGCCTATAACACGCTCGCCTACAAAAAGCGCGCTGATATGCAGCACGGACCACAAACTCTGATCATGCACCAACCCGGCCGATAGCCAGAAATTTGTCCGCCCGATGTGCCCGCAACCAAGTGCTTTCACGACCAATTAACGCCGATAGCGCTTTTTGCATCGCGTCCCCGACCGCATCGATGGCCTGTTCCGGATCGCGATGCGCGCCACCAACTGGTTCCCGCACAATTTCATCGATAGCACCAAACTCCAGAATATCTTGCGCCGTCAACCGAAGCGATTGCGCCGCTGTTTTTGCTTCATCGGTACTGCGCCATAGAATGGACGAACAGGCTTCGGGCGAGATGACTGAATATATCCCATGCTCCAACATCAGCACTGTGTTTGCAGCGGCCAGCGCGACGGCGCCGCCGGACCCGCCTTCGCCAATGATAACGCTGATAATCGGCGTATCGAGGGACAGACATGTTTCAATCGATCGCGCAATCGCTTCGGCCTGACCACGTTCTTCCGCACCGACGCCAGGATACGCACCGGTCGTATCAACGAAGGTCAGCACGGGCAGGCGAAACCGTTCCGCGAGTTTCATTAAACGCTGCGCCTTGCGATACCCTTCCGGGCGCGCCATGCCAAAATTATGATGTACCCGCGCTTGGGTCGCCGCGCCCTTTTCTGTGCCAAGCACAACGCAAGCGTATCCCCGGAATCGGCCCAATCCACCCAAGATTGCCTTATCGTCACCATAGGACCGGTCACCGGCCAACGGCGTAAATGACTCAATCAAACGGTCGATATAATGTGCGCAATGAGGACGGTCGGGATGACGCGCGACCTGAACCTTTTGCCAGGGATCAAGGTTGCTATAGGCGTTGCGCAATAGACGGTCAGCCTCCTTTTCAAGCTTGGAGACTTCATTAACGATATTAATTTCATCAAAATCCGCAAGATGGCGCAATTCCTCTATCTTACCTTCAAGCTCCGCAATGGGCCGCTCAAAATCGAGGAATGTTCGCATCTACACAGCACCCGTAAAGTAATTTGCACGTTCCTATCATAACCGTCCCGATGAGGAAAACTAGGTCTCGTCTCTAGTGGTCCAATCGAATCGCTTGGCACCCAAGTATTTCGTGAATTAGATCACTAATCTATTAGTCTGGTGTGGCAACTGATCGAAACGGATGGGAACCACCCGACTCGATCAGTTGCCACCTGGCGGTTTTGACAATGGATGCGCGTCCTTCACCAATGACTTCAATCGCGCCTTAAGAACATGGGTGTAGATTTGCGTTGTCGAAATATCCGCATGTCCCAATAGTTTCTGGACGCTTCGCAAATCCGCTCCATTGGCGAGGAGGTGGCTGGCGAAGGCGTGCCGCAGAACATGAGGACTGACTTTTTTAGGGTCCAATCCGGCGTCAACCGCCAATTGTTTCAACATTTGGCCAAATCTCTGACGCGTTAGATATCCTTCGGCGCCTCGGGATGGAAACAAATAAAGGCTGTCTTCTCGTTCATTCATAAACTGGCACCTGACCAACTTATATGTTCCCAGCGCTTCAATTGCTGGTGTGCTCAAAGGAACCAAACGTTCCTTATCACCTTTACCACGAATGATTAAAAAATCTCGTTCTCGTGCGCACGCTGCATAAGGCAAGGAGACAAGTTCCGACACCCGCATACCCGTCGCGTATAAAAGCTCCAACATAGCGGACAAACGAACTGCGTCCCGCCCAGATCCACCTTGAGCCTTTTCAAGCAAAAGGCTGACCTCTTCAACGGAAAGCACCTTTGGTAAGGCCCGCCCTTGCCGGGGGCTGTCAATGATGCGTGTCGGGTCTTCATTTCGAATGCCTTCGGATACCAGGAACCGGTGATATTGACGTAAGGAAGACAGGCGCCGCGCGGCGGTGCTAGGGGACGCGGTCCGGTTTACCCCTTGGGATAAATAATTCCGAATGTCATCCGTCGACACTGACCTCGCGTCCGCGCCGCAACGTTTGAGAAAGTCGTGATACGCGCTCAAGTCCCGTTCATAGGCCTCTATTGTGTTACGCGCAGCACCACGTTCCGCCGACATCATTTCCAGGAACAAGTCGATATATCCCGCGATAGCTTCTTGCTCCCAAAGTAACAGTCAGGTGCTCACAATCCTAAACTCATCGCCATCTCCATCGCCAACGCACGGGCGCCATCAAGGAACCCCACGGCCCGCAGCGCCGACACGATCTCGCCTACCACAATAATATCCACATCCGCCGGACCATTTTCCCCCAGGATCACCAATGTTAGGAGTAGGGTTTCCGCAACGCGTCGCGCCTGCGCCGCATTCGCGAGCGCATACCGGTACATGGCGTCCGGCAACACGGCATTGCGCCGTTGCAAATCGCCAATTTCCGCGCGCCATCCAGCGTCGCTTAAAGGTTCGCCGAGCGCCGCAAACAAAATATAGGCGGCGTTGATCCGTCGTTGAGCTTGCTCCGAATCCATATCCTTCAAGGTCGCGCGCCATTGTGCCTCCGCATCGTCTTCATACGACGGCGTGTCTCCGGCCAAACGGGCCAACGCCCACAGGGAACCAATCGCCGACTTCACCGTGTCGTCCGTTAACACCTGAGTTTGCAAGCTCGCCAACCAGCTTCGCGCGGGAATGGGCCTGTCGATGGAATACAAGGCGCGCGCCGCGGACGCTGCAAACCATGGTAGCGGCATTGTCGGCGACAAGCTGTGTAGAATGGGCTCGTGAACGCTGACGGCAAGATCGTAATGTCCACCTTCCCGCGCCAGATCAAACGCTGTTTTCAGCACCTCCGCGCGCATTGCCGGCACACTATTCGCCAGCCCCGCCTGATACAGCAGAGCGCGACCACGAGGGGTCCGATCCTCGCGCGCCAGAGACAGAGCATTATCGAGCGACGTCGGCGTAAATTCTGTCGCCGCATAAATTTGCGCCAACCTCTCCGGCGTAATGGCACCGTACCGCGCCGCGCGTTCAGCGGCTTCCAATCGAATGTTCAAGGGCGCATTCGGACTTACCGCGATCATCCTTAACAACGGCGACGATGCTGTTCCCAGCGCATCGGCCGGCACTGGCAGGTTTGCGCTTCGCAGCATCGATAACCGTAATGGAGTCGGTGCCAACATACTGCCTACCGGCTCGGACGGGTTTCCAGAAAGTTTATCGACGATGGCCGTAAACACCGGGTCTGTCTCAACGATGGATTCCGCCAGAAGACTGGCGTCCAACGCCCCCTCCGCCACTTCGCCTTTCAGGATGCGGCAGTAAATAACCGCTTGCTGCCAGAATATATCATCAACGCGTCCCTGCTGCCGGTGCGCCTCGGCGCAGGCGCCGCCGAGATCATCGCCTATCAATAAATTTTCAACTTTCAAACGCAACAAAAGCGGATCGTCGTCGCGGGTCGGCGCGGCGTCTAACAACGCTGTCGCCGCACCCACAAGCCCCATGGTCCGCAACCGTTCCACCCGTGTCGCGATAAGCGACAGCTTTACGTCCCGCTTCGCATCCACGAGATGACCCGCCGCATATGACGGCATGATTGCGGTTGTTAAAAGCAATCGACGCACCAGCCGCCGCAGCGTCGGGGATGCGAGCCTGTCCGGCAAACGTGGCAACATACGTTCGATAAATTCACGCGGCGTCCCCGCCCACATATCGACGCCGAGACCGCCTGAATTTTCATCCAGCGTCCCTACCGATTCGGGATCTGGCGTTTCCAAATGATCAACAGTCACCACGGGGCCGGTTGGCGGTTGCAGTGCTAATCTATCCTTTTGAACCGTCGTAGATTCAATCGAAGAGGCAGGCGATGAAGAGGGTTTGGTTTCAGGCGCCGGACGCGGCGTTAGGCGCAACGGCGGGCCATTTTGATCGGCGTCATGAACCTGGCTCGTCCCTCTCGTCCCTCCTTGATGATTATCAGCAAGGCCTGGAGTCGCGCCCAACAGGATAGCGACGCCCATTAGGACAATGGGATAGCGCAGCGCTGCGCGCCCCCGACTAGCGTGGGAAACGGTCATTATCCAGAACCTTTTCGACCGGCTGCGACGGCGCGGGAATGTCCCATGTCGCCAAGAAGACAAACCCGCCGCCAAGAACCAATATTAGCAAGAAAACAATAAAAATTGTAATTCGTCGCATCAAACTTCCGTAATTTTCAAGTCGTTGCACTTCCTGCGAAGAAGTCTTCCAAGGGCACCAAAGATTATACCGGATATCACAACCCATGATCTCCTTCCACGCCCGCCAAGTTTACGCTATTTTACGAGTGTGGCGATTTCGTGGCAGTGTATAAGTGACACGGACGTGATACAACGGAACAGTTCCAACGAGTTGCTGATATTGCAATGACAACAACAAATCAATTTCACCCGATTAGGACCGTCGTTCTGGTCGGCATGATGGGCGCAGGCAAAACCGCGATCGGTCGCCGTCTGGCTAAACGGCTGGATTTGGACTTCATCGACGCCGACGACGAAATCGAAATCGCGGCGGGATGTTCCATTCCAGATATTTTCAAACAACACGGAGAAACCGCGTTTCGGGACGGCGAACGCCGTGTCATTGAACGATTATTGAATGAACCAATACATGTGCTGGCAACGGGCGGAGGCGCTTTTATGGATCTAAGAACCCGCACCCTGGTCAAGCAAGACGGCGTTTCCGTCTGGCTGCGCGCCGATATCGAGGTGCTCTGGCGCCGGGTCAGCCGCCGTGGGCACCGCCCGATGCTCAAAACGGACAATCCACGCGCAACACTTTCCGCATTGATCGACGAACGTTATCCTGTTTACGCAGAAGCTAACGTTACGGTGGAAAGCCGGGATGGCCCCCCAGAAGAAACCGTCGACCGGGTCGTGGACGCGCTTCTGCAATTTGTACCATCAGGAAAGCAGGACAATGAATACGCGTGAAACAGTCACGGTGGCGCTTGGCGACAGAAGTTATGAAATCATTGTCGGCGATGGCGTCCTTGCCCAGGCAGGCGCGTTAATAGGTCCAGTGCTGCGTCAACCCAAGACCATTATTATTACCGACAAAAATGTCGCGACGCTCCATCTTAAAATTCTGCAACGCTCCCTCGAAAACGTCGGCGTCACGCATGAATCCATTATCCTACCGCCGGGCGACCAGACGAAAAGCTTCGCACAACTCCAATCCTTGATTGACGCATTGTTATCCCACGGAATGGAGCGATCCAGCACAATCATCGCGCTTGGCGGTGGCGTGATTGGGGATTTGGCGGGATTCGCGGCGGGAATTACATTGCGCGGCCTGAATTATATCCAAATACCGACCACCTTACTGGCGCAAGTCGATAGCTCAGTTGGTGGTAAAACTGCGATCAACACACCCCAGGGGAAGAATCTCGTCGGTGTATTCCATCAACCCAGGCTCGTCCTGGCGGATGTCGGCGTGCTTGACACCTTGCCGCAGCGGGAATTGCGGGCGGGCTATGCTGAAATCGTTAAATACGGCCTCATCAATGACCCAGATTTTTTTGCGTGGCTGGAAGATCACGCGTCATCCCTTCTGGATGGGAACCTCGAAGCACGCCGCATCGCTGTTGTGAAGAGTTGCCAATCCAAGGCAAAAATCGTCGCGGCGGACGAGCGGGAAACCGGGATGCGCGCACTTTTGAATTTCGGACACACATTCGGGCACGCGCTCGAGGCTGAAACAGGATTTTGCGACGCCTTGCTTCATGGTGAAGGCGTCGCTATTGGCATGGCGATCGCCTTCGATCTGTCGGTTCTCAAAGGTTTATGCCCGGCCAGAGACGCCGCCCGGGTTCACCGTCACCTCGCCACGGTCGGGCTTGGTTTCGGTTTGGAGCACACGCAAGGCATGATTTGGAATTTAGCTCGTTTGGTGGATCACATGCAAAAAGACAAAAAAGTGCAGGATGGCAGGCTCACCTTCATCTTAACACGGGGCATTGGTGAAGCGTTTGTGTCACAAGATGTTTCGCGCGACGATCTATTCGCCGTCTTAGAGGGAACAATCGCCGCATGATGATGGAATGGGTGACATCTCTTGCGACTATCGTCGTTCTGCTCGTTGTTTCCGCCTTTTTTTCAGGTTCCGAAACGGCGTTAACCGCTGCGTCTCGACCGCGCATCCATCAACTTGCGACCAAGGGCAATCGCCGCGCACGGATTGTGCTGAATTTGCACGACCATAAGGATCGTCTGATCGGTGCCATTTTACTGGGCAACAATATCGTCAACATTTTCGGCTCCGCGCTGGCGACATATATGTTCTTGAAAATTTTTGGAGACGCCGGGGTATTTTATGCGACCATGACGATGACATTGTTAATCGTAATTTTCGCTGAAGTCCTGCCAAAAACATACGCCATAACCCATGCGGACAGATCCGCCTTGATGGTCGCTGCGCCAATTCGCATTGTTGTGACGTTATTGGCGCCAATCACAGCCGCCATACAATGGTTCGCCCGCATGACGGTTGCGCCATTCGGTGTCAAACTCGCAGCGGATTTAAGTATCGAACATGATGAAGAAGAGCTTCGCGGTGCCATAGACCTGCACGACGGCGCCGAACCCGAATTGCGACAAGAACGCCAGATGCTGCAAAGTATTCTGGATCTGGATGACGTCGGCGTCGAAGCGATCATGACCCACCGACAAACCGTCACCATGATTGATATCGACGACGCCCCTGCCGACATCGTTAATCAAGCGCTCGCAAGCCCATTCACTCGCTTGCCTCTCTACAAGGGCGACCCAGACAACATTGTCGGCATCTTGCACGCCAAGGCGTTGCTCCGTGAAGTCCATACGATTGGCGACCAGCTTGAGGACGTCGATTTTTCAAGCCTCGCCGCGAACCCCTGGTTCATTCCCGATACAACAACATTATTGGACCAATTGCAGGCTTTCCGCGCCAAACGCGAACACTTTGCGATTGTTGTTGATGAATATGGAGCCTTCAAAGGGATCGTCACCCTGGAAGACATCCTGGAAGAAATTGTCGGAAGCATCGAGGACGAACATGATATTGCGGTGTCCGGCGTGCGTCCACAAACTGACGGCACTTACGTCATAAGCGGAACAGTGACGTTACGGGACCTTAATCGCGAATTCGAATGGCACCTACCCGACGATCAAGCCGCCACGCTTGCCGGTCTTCTACTGCACGCTTCCCGGCGCATACCGGAATCTGGACAAGTCTTCACTTTTTATGGATACCGGTTTGAAATTTTGCGGCGCCATCGTAATCAAATAACGTCGATTTGCGTAACACCCCCCGCACCCATGTCAGACGACAATTAACACCGACCTATTGAAAATAAAGTATCATGACATTATCTCCTCCGTCGACGCGCGACCTCGTTCACACGCGCCAAATAGAGTGCCGTGGTTATCATCGCGAAGATGGCCTTTGGGATATTGAAGGCCATTTGATAGACACCAAACCCGAGACCCCAAACGAGTCTCACACAACCTCAAACAACGTCTCGGTCATACACGACATGTGGCTTCGTCTCACCATTGACGATGCGTTGATGGTGCATGCTGCTGAAGCTGTGATGGACCAAAGTCCCTACCGGATTTGCCCCGAGATCGCACCCAATTTCGACGCCTTGGCAGGCGTCCAGATTAAGCCTGGCTGGCGCCGAGAAGCCAACCGGCGCGTTGGCGGCGTCAAGGGATGCACCCATTTGGTGGAATTGTTGGGCCCGATGGCTACGGTCTGCTACCAAACGCTTTATGGTGGTGGCCCAACCAATGATCCAAACCAAGATAAATCATCCGGTACAGAACATGAGCCTCCCTCACGGCCGAAACCACATTTCATCGACAAATGCCACGCTCACCGATCCAACGGCGAAATTGTGAAAAAATATTGGCCTGAATTCCATGTCGACGCTTGAAGCAGCCGAGCAGGAACACGCATCCTCTTTCGAGCACACCTTGTATAGCCATTGCCCCTTGCTCATAATATCAAAATGGATACTCGTTTCGAACTATCACACCCTGGCGAAAAACCGTTAGCAGCCCAATGCGATCACGCGACGTGTCACGCCATTGGCGTGCATAGGGCACCCAAGGCGCGGAACCTATTGAACGAATATTATTGGTTTTGTCTCGATCATATCCGCGAATATAACAAAAACTGGAATTACTGCATCGGATTGGACGTTCGAACGATAGAACGCGAAATTCGAAATGACACGGTCTGGCGGCGCCCAACATGGCCGCTGAACGGAAATTCCCATCACAGCGGCGCAGGCGCTTGGTTCGAAGATAATATTGAGATACTGGAAGACATTATTGATACCGGCGACAGCGCTTATACGAAACGGTCACAACAACCTGTTCATACTGACCCAGAAGCGACCCGCGCCCTGCATGTAATGGACCTTATGGCACCGATAACCTTGACCGCGCTCAAATCGCGCTATAAGGATTTGGTCAAACGTCTTCACCCTGACACTAACAATGGTGACAAAAGCGCCGAAGATCGGCTGAAAACAATAAACGAGGCATACGCCACGCTAAAAAAACACATAACGCGGTAGTACGTCCGATTTCCCACTCCAAGACAAAACGGAATATTCCACATGACGACGATTGACGGGCCACTTCAAGCCCATGAGCTTACCGCGCCAGACATTAAGCTGTCTGTACGAGAAACATTCGGTTTGGATACCGACATGAGTGTTCCCGGGTTTTCGGTTGGTTCCGATTATGTACCGGACATTGATAAAGCCTATGTGTTTGACTTTGACACGACCATGGCGATCCTCGCGGGTTTCTCACATAACCGGCGCGTTATGATCCAAGGCTATCACGGCACGGGCAAATCCACCCACGTGGAACAAGTCGCCGCCCGCCTGAACTGGCCCTGCGTCCGCGTTAATCTCGATAGCCATATAAGCCGTATCGATCTTATCGGTAAGGACGCCATCGTCCTGCGGGAAGGCCAACAGGTGACAGAATTTCGCGAAGGCATTCTGCCCTGGGCCTTACAAAGCCCCTGCGCGCTATGTTTTGACGAATACGACGCCGGGCGCCCAGACGTCATGTTCGTCATTCAACGTATCCTTGAAGTTGAAGGCAAATTGACACTTCTCGATCAGAGCAAGGTGCTCAAACCGCATCCGTTTTTCCGCCTCTTTTCAACGGCGAACACGGTCGGGTTGGGGGACACGACAGGGCTTTATCACGGCACGCAGCAGATCAACCAAGGCCAAATGGATCGCTGGAACATCGTGACGACATTGAACTATCTGCCGCATGAGGAAGAAGTAAAAATCGTTCTTTCCAAGACGCCGCAGTATAAGAACAAAGAAGGCCTTGAAAAATTGAGCGCTATGGTCGCCTTGGCAGATTTGACGCGCTCGGGCTTTATTGGGGGGGATATCTCGACAGTGATGTCACCCAGAACCGTCATAACCTGGGCTGAAAATGCGGAAATATTCGCCGACATTGGCTTCGCCTTTCGGGTGACATTCCTGAACAAATGCGATGAAACGGAACGACCCGTTGTCGCCGAATATTATCAGCGTTGCTTTGGAACCGACTTACCGGATTCCAGCATCGGAGCCTCAGCTAGCTAAGGACGGCCCCGATGACCAAGGACGAACCGCCCGTAGAAATGTTCAAACGCGCCACAGCGGCGTGTTTCCGGGCTCTTGCGGAGCGTGCAGATATGGATGTCTCGTATTCAGCGGAGGCACCCGGTGTATCGGGCGAGAAGGTGCGCCTGCCCTTTCCCAGCCGAGAGCTACCGCGTGAAGAAGTCGCCCAAGTTCGCGGTGAAGCCGACGCCTTGGCGCTGCGCTTAAAACATCACGACGCAAAACTGCACGCAAGCCGGATGCCGACTGGCGACACCGCCCCCGCACTATACGAAGCCTTAGAGCAAGCGCGCGTTGAAGCGCTTGGCGCCAACCTAATGGTGGGTGTAAGAGACAACATCGCCGCGTCGCTGGAAGACCGTTACCGACGCGAAGGCCTGCATCGCGTAACGGAAAAAAACGACACGGTTATGCCCGAAGTCGTGCGATTGTTGGCGCGCACCGCCTTTACCGGTGCGCCGCCGCCGGACGCAGCGAAAAGCGTTTGCGATCTTTGGGGGACAGACCTTGCCGAAAAAATCGGTATAAACCTCGAAGATTTGCACGATAAATTGGATGATCAGCGCGCCTATAGCGACGCCGTTCGCCAGTTGATTCAAGACTTGGATATTGACCTTGGTGCCGACCCGGATGCCGATGATAGCGACGCGTCGGGCGATGACGATTCCAGTGAAGAAAATGCCGAATCTGAATCCGAAGAAGAAGGCGGAGATCAAGCCGACGCCTCCGGTGAAGAAGGCGGCGAATCCGCTGACGGCGACGGGACCGAAGACGAATCCACCGACATGATGCCGGACGACGAAGACGGCGAGATGATGCCTGCCGACGGCAGCGAAGAACCAGGCGACCCTGGCAAGCGCTGGCGCCCAGAACATGATTTGTCGAATGTCCCGAAAGAAGCTTTTTATCAAGGCTACACTGAGGCGTTCGATGAAGTGGTTCCGGCTGAAACGCTGTGCGACCCAGAAGAATTAACCCGTCTACGCCAACTTCTCGATCAACAATTGACGCAGCTTCAAGGTATTATCGGGCGACTAGCCAACCGTTTGCAGCGCCGCCTTTTGGCCAAACAAACTCGGTCCTGGGATTTTGACCTTGAGGAAGGCTTGTTGGACACCGCCAGGCTGGACCGCATCGTCATCAATCCACAGCACCCCTTGTCCTTTAAACAGGAAAAGGACATGGATTTCCGCGACACCGTAGTCACGTTGCTCATCGATAATTCCGGGTCCATGCGAGGGCGTCCGATCACAATCGCCGCCATGAGCGCCGACATTCTCGCCCGAACACTCGAACGCTGCTCGGTCAAGGTTGAAATTCTAGGCTTCACGACGCGGGCCTGGAAAGGCGGACAGTCACGGGAAAAATGGATTTCCGAAGGCAAAATCGCCAACCCGGGCCGGTTAAACGATTTGCGCCATATTGTTTACAAAGCCGCCGACGCGCCTTGGCGTCGGGTCCGTAAAAATCTAGGCCTTATGTTGCGCGAAGGCTTGTTGAAGGAAAATATTGATGGCGAAGCGCTTTTGTGGGCGCATGACCGCCTTTTGGGCCGACCTGAACAACGCCGAATTTTGATGGTAATCTCTGACGGTGCCCCAGTGGACGATTCCACATTATCCGTAAACCCCGGCAACTATCTCGAACGGCATTTACGGGATGCGATTGAATACATCGAAACCCGATCCCCCATCGAATTAGTGGCCATCGGTATTGGACATGACGTCACGCGGTATTACCGCCGCGCGGTCACCATCGTGGATGTTGAACAGCTTGGCGGCACCGTGATGGATAAATTGGCGGAATTATTCGATGAAGACGACGCACGCGGCTCCCGGCGCGAACAGAAACAATCGGTAAAAACCCGGACTGCATTTTAGTCGTCTATTTTTGACAAAATGAATAAAGCCCGCAATTGAAATTGCGGGCTTTATTCATTTTAGAACGAAAGCTAACGTCAGGCGCGTGCTGCTGCTTTTTCAATCCGGCGCTTGATCCGGCGCGCTTCGTCCGTCAATTTTCGGTTCGGCGTTCCCAGAAGAAAAGCGTCCAACCCGCCCTTGAATTCAATCGTGCGGATCGCATTTACTGAAATGCGCATCTTGACCATTTCACCTAGCGCGTCGCTCATCACCGAAGAGACTTGCAGGTTTGGCAGGAACCGACGCCGTGTCTTATTGTGCGCGTGACTGACATTATTGCCCGTCAAAACGCCTTTACCCGTAATAATGCAGCGACGTGACATGATCTTGTCCTTCAACCTTGGTATGGAAACCTGAATATTAAATCTTTGAAACCGAGTCATCCCCGATTTAGCGGCGCTTTTTACGGCACCCATACCCACGCGTCAAGACGTTATCCGTCTCCCAGGAATTTCCGCAGCATCATTTGCGCCGCCATGGACGGTGTTATGATCCCTTGCGCCACCTGATCTTCCAGCGCCGGCGCTAATTCACGGATCGCGTCATGCGCTTTCAGGGTCGAAAGCAACGTATCGCCAATTTCATTCCATAACCACGCCCGCGCCTGTTCGACCCGCCGTGCGCCCAAGGCGTCCTCGGCGCTTAACACCTTTTGAAACGCTAACACCGTGTCCCAAGCCTCTGCAATACCCACTCCGGTAAGGGCGGAACAGGTTTCTACCGGCACCGTCCAGTTCAGCATCGTCGGCCGAAGGAATTGAAGGGCGCTCCGATAATCAGACGCCGCATGGCGCGCCGCAGCGGCGAGGTCTCCATCCGTCTTATTCACCAGAATAATATCGGCAAGCTCCACAATGCCTTTTTTCATGCCTTGCAATTCATCGCCACCCGATGGCAACAGCAACAACATGAAGATATCAGTCATATCCTTCACCGCCGTTTCCGACTGACCCACGCCGACGGTTTCGACAAGTACGACGTCATACCCCGCCGCTTCGCAGACGATCATCGCTTCCCGGGTTCGGCGCGCGACACCGCCCAAGGTTCCCCCTGCAGGCGTCGGACGAATGAACGCCGCAGGGTCCCGCCCCAAGACTTCCATCCGCGTTTTATCGCCTAATATGGACCCTCCACTGACTTTTGAGGACGGATCAACCGCCAACACGGCCACCCGGTGGCCCCGGCCTATGATGTGCAATCCAAAGGCCTCAATAAAGGTCGACTTGCCAACGCCTGGTACACCGGACACGCCCACCCGAATGGATTTACCCGACACAGGCAAAAGTATCGTTAACAATGCCTCCGCCATGTCGCGATGTTCTTCACGCGTCGACTCAATAATCGTAATCGCGCGCGCCGTCGCTCGACGGCTGCCGTTCCGAACCGCGGCGGCGAGAGTATCCATGTCTTTGGCGGTGTTCATATCTTCTTTTTCTTGCTGTTGGTTAACGCCTTTTCCGCCACTTTCGCGACGCGGTGCTGGACATCCTGATCCAGCGCCTCGAATTCATCCCGTCGATCTCTAAGCAACGATAGGGCAGACTCCTTCAATTCATCCCGACCGGACGACTCGGACGCTGCTTTAGATTTCAGCGGTGTGACGGCGTCCAGTTTTGATCCCACCTTGGCCTTGTTAAACATTTTCACCTATAAATTTCGCCATGATAATTTCATCGACATACGCCTCGTCAATAAACAGCGAATCTCGCTTCGTCCCCTCGACAATATATCCAGCCGCCGCATAAAGTTTTTGGGCGCGTTCGTTATTGGCCATGACGGTCAACTCCAGACGGTGCAACGGTAGTCCGACGCCAAATTTTTCCAATCGCGCCAGAAATGCGCGCCCTAGCCCTTTGCCGCCGTGGTCCTGTAAAATACCAAGACCTATGGTTCCGGTGCGCCTATTGCGGATAAATTCTCCGCCTATAACAACGCCTTCACCAACAACCGACGCGCCACACCAAGCGTTCAACAAAAAATGGTTGGGCAATTCCTTGAACCGTTCAATCACAAACTTCATTTCATCGGTAGACCGTGCGCGCTCTCCCGGACTACGTAATAAAAAACTACTTTCCGCCAACAAGATTTCGCCAAAATCATATAGCGCCTGGGCGTCTTCCGGTTCCGCCGGTCTGATTGAATAGTCATTCATGAGATGTGGGACCTGTGAGCCAATAAGATGTCGCCTGTATACGTTGGCTATTCATCCCGACCCAAAGCGCGGGTCAACAAGATGTATAATTTTCCAACATCCGCCGTCATAAATGTCGAATGCAGGAGATTTTCCGGGTCAGACTCGCGCGCATCATTCAACAGTTTATCGAACTGTTCGACATAGCGCAGGACGTAGTATCGCATGTCTTCATCAGTTTTCAGTTTTTCCATGACCTTCGCCGCAAGCGCCGCCTGGCGTCCTTTCAGCAACGACCGTGCGAAAACGCCCCGATCCCCTTTCATATAACGCTTCCAATTCGACTCAGGGACATCGTTATGCAGAATTCGGGTTAAATCGATCGACGTGGAATTCAAATCCTCAATGATGAACCGCGCGGTTTTCAAGAACAGATCCCGCCGCAACACGAGCTCTTTATTCGCCAGTTTGCTTGCTTGTTCTGACGCCTCAACGGACGCTTGCGTCAAACGAACCGCCTGTTGATCGAAGGTTTCCCCCACCGCGTTCGCCTTAACCACGGCGTCATCCAACGCTTCCACCAGTGTGGTGCTGCCGGAGCTTACTTTATCAACAATTCCATCAAATATAGTTCGGGCGTTGTTGGCGGCTTCGGTAATGACGGCGCTTTGCTTGCCCAAATCGTCTGTCGCGATTTGAATTTGTTGGTTCGCCAATTCACCACTTTGCGAAACCGCCACCGCTTGAGTTCGAAATGCTTCGGTCAGTCCCTCCAGCCGCACCGCGACCTGGTCCGTGGCGCCAGTCAATCCATCTGATTGTTGCGCGAACGCATTACCAATCATTTGCAGACTGGATGTCGCTTCCCGCGCCACCGTCGATAACGTTTCAGCTTGCGTGCGAAGGCCTTCTCGATTGTCGTCCACCTGCATGGCGGCTTGCATCGAGACCGTGGTCAGACGTTCGCTTTGTTGATTAAATCGTTCGCCAACCTCCCCAACCAACCGAAGCGCCGTCCGTACCGACTCGTTCAATTGTCCCGATTCTGCATGAAACGCCCGACCTGCCTCCATAATCCGCTTGATCACCTGTTCTGACACCGCGACCAGTTGATCAGCCTGTTGCGACAAGGTTCGGGAAATTTGTTCGGTACGCGTTTCAGCAGCGTCTGATGCGGTTTGAAGTTGCCCTGCCTGATCTCGAATTGTTGTTTCAATTCGTTGCAATTGACCCTGCAGGGATTCAGCCAAGTCTCCCATGGCTTTGCTGTCGTCACGCAAACTTTCACGAATTTGTGCGGCGGAGTCACTGGCATTTTTCGCAGCGCCTTCCAGTTCACTCGTATGAACTTGCATTGCGTCACGAATTTCAAGGACCTGGCTGGAAGCATGATCCGACGCTACGCGGAGGTCCTGACTTTGTCGCTGCAAGACATCACCGACAGATCGTGCCTGGGCAGCCGCCCATTCCGCCGACTCCCGCAAGGATTGAGCCTGTTGCCGCAAGATGTCGCCAACGCCCCGCGCTTGTGTCACCGCCGGGTCAAAAGCGTCTCCAACCTCACGCGCACCTTCACGAATGATTTGGCGAATTTCGTCACCGCGCCCAGACAGCATGGTTTCAATTTCCTTGACCTGCTCTTCGGTGCGATCCGACATGGTGGTCAGATTTTCGACCTGGCACTGCAACATATCGCGAATGCTTTCCGCGCGCACCGACGCCAAATCAGACGCTTTGGAAACGTCCTGGGCCTGGGCGCGCAATACAGTTCCCATTTCGCTCACCTTTTCAACGGCATCTTCCGACACGCGGGTCAAATCCGCCCGGTGGTCGTTCATGGCGATATCCAACGCCCCTGACTGACTGGAAATATGACCGACCAGCTTCGACAATTCTTCACCCTGTTCGCTCAGTGCTTCCTTAATGCCGACAGAATGTCGCGTCGCCGTATCGGCGGTTTCGGCAATATCCTTAACCTGTAGATGCATCGCAGCCATCAATTCATGCGCTTCGGCCACCATCCTCTCAACCGTCGTCGATAAATCTTCTGACCGTCGCGCCAACCCATCATCCACCCGTTGCAGTACCGATCCGGTGACGTCACGCAAGGTGACCCCCAACTTATCAATCCGCACCGACGCGACATCCATCATCGTGTCCATTGACGCAGAATGCTTGTTGAAGGATGTATCCAACGTACCCGTCAAGCTCGCTGCGTGGCGATCCAACGCCGCGCCCAAACGATCGATTTCCTGTCCGGTTCGCGCCGCCACCTTCACCAAAGCGTCGGATTGAATGTCGAACGACTCCTTTAACCGATCCGTTACGCGGGCGGTTTGTTGACGTAACTCAGTGGCAATATCTGTCGCCCGGAACGCCGCCATTTCGCTGGCGGCGTTCAAATCCGCCACCCCTTTTTCCAAGACCTCGCCGATAGTGGCGGCGCGATGGCCTGCTGTCTCCCCAGTGTGAGACATGGTTTCCGTATATTCGCGAAACAACGCGCCGATATCTTTGGCTTTCTCTGCAGCTGAATCGGACGCAGACGTTAATAAATTCGCCTGATCGCGCAACGCTGCGCCAACTTCTTCGGTCTGTTGCAAACTTCGCCGCGACGCCGACGTCAGATCATTCGTCTGCTGTTCCGTAATCTCCCGAACTGCGCGTTGCTGGGTCTCAAACCGGTCGGCCATTGCGGACAATGCGCTGGCCTGTTCCGACAGGACGCTTCGCATGGCGGCAGTTTCTTCCGACGCCTGGCTCGACGCCTCGGATAAATGGTCCAGGTTTTCCCGCACCTGGTCCGAGATTCCCTTCAATTGCAGGGACGCCCGATCACTAGCGTGATTCAATTCTTCAGTTTGCTGTCGTAGGACGTCGGAAACCACCTGTACACGATGTTCGGCTTCATCCGCTGGAAAGGTCAACAAGGCCAATTGTCGGCGCAATGCTTCGGTGTGGTAAGTCAAATCCCTGTTGGGGCGCAAGACGAGAAAGACGCCCCATAACGCTGCAAGCGGCAACGCAGTGCCCGCAACCACCGCCGCCACTTCATGCGGCAACATTTGAAACACTAAATCCCATCCCAGAAATTTTACCACATACCAGCCGCACAGGAGAATCCAAACGAAGCTAATCCCGGTGCCGACGGCTATCAATTTTTGCGAATAGCGAGCGGCGCGCGCCTCCACGCCTAAAGGGTCTTCAATCGGCGTGGATTGCACGTGCCGGCCTGACCTGGGGAGCTCTGTGACGTTCGTCGCCATACTTTCAATCGCCCTTTATTCGGCCGCAGCTTTTCCCAAGCCTGCAACCATCGACATAATTTCAATCGCAGCGTCGGGTATATTCGTGCCAGGCCCATAAATTGCCGCAACACCTTCTCGTTTCAACTGCTCGTAATCCTGTGGCGGAATCACACCCCCACAAACAACGATGATGTCTTCTGCAGACAATCGCTTCAATTCCGCGATCAGCGCCGGCACCAACGTCTTGTGACCCGCTGCCTGAGATGAAATACCAACCACATGCACATCGTTTTCCGTCGCCTGCATGGCGGCTTCCTCAGGCGTTTGGAACAGCGGCCCGATATCCACATCAAAGCCAATATCAGCAAAGGCGGTGGCGATGATCTTGGCACCGCGATCATGACCGTCCTGGCCCAATTTCACGACAATCATGCGCGGTCGACGGCCTTCGGCTTCGGCAAACGCATCGACCTCCTGTTTGATTTTATCAAACCCTTCATCGCCTTCGTATGCGGAACCATAAACACCTGAAATCGACCGAATTTCCGCCTTATGCCGGGTGTATATTTTTTCTAGCGCATCTGAAATTTCACCCCCGCTGGCGCGCGCCCGCGCCGCCTCGATTGACAGCGCCAGGAGATTACCCTCTCCGCTGCGCGCTGCTTCGCTTAACGCCTCCAATGATTTTTGACACGCAGCCTCGTCCCGCGACTGCCGCACCGCCTCTAGACGTTTGATCTGCGCATCACGCACCGCAGTGTTATCGATGTCGAGAATATCAACGTTGTCCTGTGTTTCCGGCTGATACTTATTAACGCCAACGATGATTTCTTCACCACGGTCGATAAGCGCTTGTCGCCGCGCCGCCGATTCTTCGATCCGAAGTTTGGGAACGCCGGCGGCGACGGCTTTCGTCATACCGCCTAGTCCTTCAACTTCATTAATAATAGTCATCGCTTCGGCGGCAATGCTGGCCGTCAAATTTTCAACGTAATAACTGCCCGCTAAGGGATCGATAACATTCGTGATACCGGTTTCTTCCTGTAGAATTAGCTGCGTATTCCGAGCGACCCTTGCGGAAAACTCACTTGGTAACGCCAATGCTTCATCAAACGCGTTGGTGTGCAAGGACTGCGTTCCGCCTAACCCGGCGGCCATGGCCTCCACAGTAGTACGCACAATATTGTTGTAGGGGTCTTGTTCGGTTAGGGACACGCCGGAGGTCTGACAATGCGTGCGTAGCATCAAGGATTTAGGATCGTTTGGCGCAAATAAATCCTGCACCAAGGAAGACCACAACAATCGCGCCGCGCGCAATTTGGCGACTTCCATAAAGAAATTCATGCCTATGCAGAAAAAGAACGATAGGCGCGGCGCGAAATCGTCGATCTTTAATCCCTTGGACAACGCGGAACGGACATACTCGACCCCATCGGCGATAGTGTACGCCAATTCCTGAACACAAGTCGCCCCAGCTTCTTGCATGTGATAACCCGATATTGAAATTGAATTGAATCGCGGCATGTTCTTCGCGGTGAATTCGATAATGTCCGCGACAATCCGCATCGAAGGGTCGGGGGGATAAATATAGGTGTTGCGGACCATGAATTCCTTCAAGACATCGTTTTGAATGGTGCCGCTGAGTTGCTCCAATGGCACGCCCTGCTCTTCACCCGCCACAATAAAGCTGGCGAGAACCGGCAACACCGCGCCGTTCATCGTCATCGACACTGACATCTTGTCCAACGGAATACCGTCGAACAGAATTTTCATGTCTTCAACGCTGTCGATGGCGACACCTGCCTTACCGACATCGCCTACCACGCGCGGATGATCGCTGTCATAGCCGCGATGGGTCGCCAAATCGAATGCAATCGACAACCCCATCTGTCCTGCCGCAAGGTTTTTCCTATAAAAGGCGTTGGAGTCTTCCGCGGTGGAAAAGCCCGAATATTGTCGAACCGTCCAGGGCCGCGCCGCATACATTGTCGCCCGCGGCCCGCGAACGAACGGCGGCATGCCGGGCAGCGTATTTAGATGTTCCAGACCCTCAAGGTCCGCAGCTGTATAGACCGGCTTCGTCTTGATGCCTTCCAGCGTCATCCAATCCAGGGACTCCAACGGACGGCCGCGCAGTTCCCGCGCCGCCAGTTCCTCCCATTCCGCGAGTGAACCTTTTGGAAAATCAGCCATGCAATCCTACCTCGTAATACACAAGAGCATCTTATATCGGGCCTTGGGGCGCGCTGTCCATCATGACCGAATCGGGCGAATTTGAATAGGCGGGGTCTTTGGCCCGCGATCTTAGGCGTCTTCAAGGCTTAAAAGTGCAGTTTAACACATAATTTAATGTCAAACCCAATTGTAAATTTTCTGCAAAGTTCCGCCCATGAGGTCCGCGCGTTCACCATCTGACAAGCGATCGGTCATGCGGAAGGACGCAACGCCCTGTTCATAGGTCACCATGTTTATCGCTCGTGTCCAGTCCGTGCCCCACATACAGCGATCGAAACCGAAAGCGTCATAAACACGGCTTAACGGGTCCCAGAGATCATTGAACGGAAACGATTCATGAGACAACGTGCAGGCGCCGCTGATTTTTACGGCGACGTTGTTGTATTGCGCTAAATTCAGCAAGGCCGGAAGTTCAGCGAAAGGTTCAGATGGAACTGGTGGATGATGGGGCTGCGTCAGGCCAAGGTGATCCGCCACCAGTCGCGTCTGCGGGTTCCTGGCGGCGAGTTCAGCGACAACGTCCAGCCGTCCCTTGCACGAGAGATTGACGGGGAGCCCATGGTGCGCAGCGGCGGTGAGAACCCGGCTAACTCCAGGATCATCGGGGTCGCCGGACACGCCCCGGCTCAACATAATTCGAATCCCAACCACGCCGTCTCTTAGTGCCCATTCCGTGATTGTTTCCGCGACGCCAGGGTCGGTTGGATCCACAGGTTTAACCAATCGGAATCTTTCCGGATGCGCCACGTAAACCGCAACGGCGTAACTTTCATCGTAGCGATACATCGTCCACGGCGACACAAGGATGGCCCCGTCAACGCCAACAGAATCCATAGCCAAAACCATATCGTCACCAGTCACTTCTGGTGGTCCTGCGAGAACATCAACCCAGGGTCGTTCCGCGTGATCGCGTTCATAAGCGTGAACTTGCGCGTCAATCGTCAGCATTACTTAAATCCTTTTCCACAAAATACGACATTTACTTGATTGTATGGGCAACCAACATGATAGGCCATTTAGAAGGTGACATCAGAATTTCAGGCGGCCGACAAACCCAGACTCGACTCACCCTCCAGCGTCACGCATGTTTGCAAACAATTCATTAGCGGAGAACACGCCATGACGCGGGGACTTATCGACACAAACGGCCTTGATCGGGAGGATATCGCAGCGCTGCGTGCGGTGACGCCGCCAGAGAATTTACCGTTCACAATCGGCAAGATCAGCCATGTCGTTATGAAGGTTGCCGACATTGAGCGCTCTGTTGCGTTTTACACGCAGCTTCTTGGCTTTCGCGTGTCAGACGCCTATCCGGAATCCATGATGCCCCACCGCATGGTGTTTTTGCGCTACGACTCGGATCATCATGGCATTGCCTTAATCGGCGGCGCAGGCGGCCCGTCTACTGGTGCCGAGTTGCATCATGTTGCGTATGAGGTTGGCACGCTCGACGAAGTGTTCCTGGCGCGCGCACATTTGGAAAACTACGGCGTCGAAATTATCTTCGAAGGGCGACGCCGCGCAGGTCAGCAGATCGCCATCGAATTCAAGGACCCTGACGATCACATGGTCGAAATCTGTTGGTGCATGGACCAGATCGCACCGCATGAAATATCTCGCCCACCCGAAGATTGGCGCGCGGCGGCAAGCCTGGAAGACGCGGTGAATGACCCGCCACCCGGACAAGACATTACATTGGTCGACCCATCACTGTTGCGCCGTTAACGCCCACACACCCAGCGAGAAAATTTGCCATGACCGTTACTGACACCAAATTTTTTCAGGAAGGCGACGCCCGCGATTACTGGACTGAGCTGGTGACCGCCTATGGTGAGGACATCGCATTGACGCGGCACGCACGGTTGGTGCATACCGAACCCAGCGTCGACGAAGGCGGGCGACCCTACGGAGTTTGCACAGTGCTCATTCCCTGCGACGGCGCGCGATTGACCCATAACGGGATCGCCGCTGCCGAGCGTCCCTGACTACGCGAACCCGACGGGCACCCGTTTAGCACCTGTGCGCTGGCATTCTCCGAAATTTGGACGGAAATTCGTTAACGCGGCAACGTCACCGTGACCCAGGCGGCGGTGCCATAAAGATTAGCGGCGGCGTGGCTGACGAAAACGACGCCGTTGATGTCATTGGCGCCGAGCATCGCCACGGGCGACACATCGATCATTAGTCCGTAGCGGTCATCAGCACTAATTTTATTTTCTCCATCGCACTGGATTAAGTCACAGTGAACGTAATTATATCCACAAGGCCAAAAGAAAACCAAAGTTTACTAAAATTCTTTGTACTGTAAAAAGGTCAATGAATTCCCAAACCGCCAATCCTTAACCAGCTCAATCATTGCGCTCAAGGAAAACCCTAGTGATATCCTATCCTATTATCCGACTTTTCGCCGCGTTTTCCTTAATGGCTGTCGCTGGTTCGACAATGTACGCCAGCATCGTCGCATTGAATGATTATGCGGTAGAATTTGACGCGACACGCGCGGTGGCGTCAGCGCCTTATATGGCGTTTATGCTTGGATTTGGCGTTGGCGGGCTATTCATGGGGCGGGCGGCGGATCGCTTTGGCGTCATGGTGCCTAACATTGTGGGCGCATTCTGCGTTCCCGCGGGATTCATCGCTGCCGCGTATTCGTCTGGAATTTGGCAACTCTGCCTTGCAACGGGCGTGTTGATGGGCATGTTCGGCGCCTCCGCGACGTTTGGACCGTTGGTCGCGGATATTTCATATTGGTTTACCCGGCGACGCGGCCTCGCCCTGGGTATTGTTATTTCCGGCAGCTATATGGCCGGCGCAGTGTGGCCAACCATCATGCAACACTTCATCGATTTGCACGGCTGGCGAGACACCTTTATTAGATTTGGAATGTTTACCGCGTGCGCCATGCCGCCGCTCATCGCCGTTTTATACCGCAAGCCACCTCCTATCACCCCCACGCCATCAAGCAAAGTAACGCCTGACTCAACTGTACGCGTACGACCTCTGGATATGTCGGTGAATGGCGTGCAGTCGTTAATCTGCCTGGCGGGCATGGGATGTTGCATCGCCATGTCGATGCCACAAGTGCATATCGTCGCCTACGCAATCGATCTCGGATTCACCGCCGCACACGGTGCAGAAATGCTGTCCCTCATGTTAACCTTCGGCATTGTCAGCCGCCTGACATCGGGATGGATATCGGATAGGATAGGCGGGTTTCGTACGTTAATATTGGGGTCGACTTTGCAAATGATGGTGTTGCCTACATTCCTGCTGGCCGACACGTTGAGCGCGCTTTATTTGGCCTCCGCCGCGTTCGGGCTGTCCCAAGGCGGCATTGTACCGTCCTATGCCTTAATTTCACGCGCCGTCTTTCCTGCGACCGATGCAGGGTGGCGGATCAGCGCCGCACTGTTGTCCACCCTTGTGGGGATGGCTGTGGGTGGTTGGATGGCCGGGGCGCTTTATGATTTAACCGGGTCGTATACGATATCATTTTTAAACGGCGTCGTATTTAATGTGATTAACCTCGCGATTGCCGTGACGCTGTATCGGCGCGCCCGCCGACACCCAGAAACATTACATGCCGTGGTGCCCGCTTAACTTCTGATGAATTTGCAGTCCTTTGTTTTCAAGGGCAAGATAGCCACTTTAAATGATTAAGGAGGCGAAAATGACCGGAACCGACGCGCTGATTTTAACCGAAAAAGCCGATGGGATCGGTCGCATGACATTCAATCGTCCAGAGCGGCTGAACGCCTTCAACAATGAGTTAATGCATGACTCGATGGCCACTGTGGACGCGCTCAACGCCGATGACGAGGTAAATGTCATTGTTGTGTCGGGCGCGGGACGGGCGTTTTCCCCGGGGTTTGACTTGAAAGCATCCGCAGAGCGCAAACTTAGCGGCATAGATCAAGTCCGCGCGCAAATGACGCTGCAATTCGACTTTATCATGAAATTCTGGAACTCCCCGAAACCAACTATCGCCGTAGTACATGGATACTGCATCGCGGGCGCTTTCGAGGTCTCACTGGCCTGTGACATGACCATTTCATCGACTAGCGCGCGATTTGGCGAACCCGAAGTACGTTTTGGCACAGGCACGGTGGCAATGTTGTTTCCCTGGGTGACCGGACCGAAACAGGCGAAGGAAATTCTATTCACCGGCGAAGACCGCATTAGCGCCGAAGACGCCCTGCGCATGGGGTTGGTCAACCGTGTGGTTCCCGATGGCGAGGAAATGGACGAGGCGCTACGTCTGGCGCGCAAAATTTCCCGCGCATCGTCGGTATCGGTCCTCGGTGCCAAAAAAGCGATCAACCGTAGCTATGAAGCGATGGGAATGCGCCAGGCGCTGGCGACCGGGTTGGATATTGATGTGGAAATCAATTCGACGCCATCCTGGGAAAAAACAGAATTCGCCCGCATCCGCAAGGAGCAAAGTCTGCAAGCGGCGATCGCGTGGCGCGACGCGCGCTTCGCCGAGGACTAAAGACAAAAATAAGGACCGAACGCCATGACCGAGACGCTGATCACCATGATGGGGCACGCCTCCTTCGGCTTAACCGCCGTTTCCTTTTGCGTACGCGATATGATCGTGTTGCGAGGGCTGGCGATTGCCTCATGTTTGACTGGCATCATCTACAATTACAGCATTTTAGCAGGCCCATTGTGGCTGGTAATTTTCTGGCTATCGGTTTTCATCGCCATCAATAGCGCGCGCATCGCTGGACTTTTTCTGGAGCGGCGCTCAGTCAAATTTTCCGAAGAGGAAACTGAGTTGTACGATACTGTCTTCCAAAATTTTTCACCGGTAGAATTCATGAAACTGATGCGCATTGGTCAGTGGCGAAACGGTGCCGTCGGTGACCGCTTAGCCGAACAGGGCCAAAAAATTGGTGACTTGAAACTACTGTACAACGGTGAAATCATCGTGGAACGCGACGGTGAGGAAATTGGTCGCGCCAAGGATGGGGCAATGATTGGTGAAATTTCTTTTATCCAGGGCGGCGGTGCCACGGCGACTGTCACCGTCGACCGACCCAGCCGTTACATCACCTGGCCAGAAACCGACCTCCGCAAACTTCTACACCGCAATCCCGCCATGGACGTCGCCATGAAACACGCCTTCAGTATCGATCTCATGCGGAAACTTTCTACTTGATTACCATCGCAATAATTACTACCTCAGTTTATACCTATCCAATGTGTCGCTGGCTCGCTTATTCCAGCACTTCCATTCATCCCGACGAATTATTGTTCCGGGCATAGCAGCATATTACCTGGGTATCAGAAAGATTAAGAAAAAATATGTTGGTTAGGCTGCCTGTAATTAGAAAATACTCTATTGATGACCATAAATGTTATTTTATGGTCATCAATAAGCACGCACAATTATGACGGGTAGATCGAGTTTGTACGGTGTACTCAAGTCGGGGTTACGGATGCGCAGATATTTGTTCCTCGGGGCACTATTCCTCATGGGGCAGCTGTTCAGCGTCGCTCATGCAGCGGAATTCGGCGATCACTCACACAGTCATGGCGAAATTTCCTGTACCATTCAGGCTGCGGGCGCGGCGGCAAAATCAATATTTGTTGCCTCTTCACCCATTGTACCCGTGCCGCCCATGTCCATTGTGGCCACCATGCAGCCACAAGAGGTTTCGGCGACTTTACAGATAATATACCACCACCGCCAAGCCAGAGCTCCCCCTCCTCTCGTTTTTTGAGTCACGCGCCCACCTGGGGCGTGAAATGATATACAGAAAACAGAGGAAAAATTATGATGACACGACTCATTTGTTCAGTGGCGGCCTTAGCTGTGCCGCTGTTACTCGGTAACGCACCGGCAAAAGCTGCGAACGATTCCGAGACACAGGCTATCCTGACGGAAATTCGCGCACTCAAGCAGAGCTATGAAAGCCAAATCACGAAGCTAGAAAAAAAATTCAGTGAACTCGAAAAATCTACTGCCAGATCAACGGCCAAATCCGCCATCCCGGCGACAAGCGGCCGGGGTGTGCGCGACAATTCCTTCAATCCGTCAATCGGTGTCATCCTCAATGCCAAGGCAACGACATTCTCGCTCGACGCCTCGGAAATTGCGGGCTTCGGCATCGGCGAAGAAGGAGAGCGTGGCAAAGAGGGACTTTCACTCGGCGAAACCGAGCTAAACTTCTCGGCCAATGTTGACGACAAATTTTACGGCAGCGGAACGGTGGCTATTGTTCAGGAAGACGGCGAGGACAAGATTGAACTCGAGGAAGCCTATATCCAGACACTACCCGATGCGCCTTTGCCGGAAGGTGTACGGATCAAGGCAGGTCGGGCGTTCTGGACGCTTGGATATCTGAACGACCATCACGCCCATTCCGACGATTTCACAGACCGGCCACTGCCCTATCGCGCATTCCTCAACAAAGCGTTCAACGATGACGGCGTCCAAGTCACCTACATCCTACCGACGGACACCTTCGCCGAGCTCGGTGGCGGCGTGTTTCGAGGCGATGACTTTCCGTCCGGCAGCAGCTCGAGCGGACTTGGCGCATGGTCCGCCTTCGCCCGCGTCGGCGGAGATTTCGGCGACAACCACAGCTGGCGGCTCGGCGGCTATACGCTGCAAAGCGACGTGAACAGCCGCACCTCGAACGAAGATACGGTAACATTTGCGGGGCAATCGGATCTTTACGCCACCGATTTGCGCTATACATGGGCGCCTACGGGAAATCCCCGGCAGCGCGAACTGATCCTCCAGGCGGAATATTTTTACCGCGATGAGGATGGCACTTATGCCGATTCTAGCGCCGGAACGGGAAACGTCGCGTTCGATGATGGGTCAAGCGGCTGGTATGCGCAGTCCATCTTCAAGTTCTCACCGGCCTGGCGCGCAGGCCTCCGCTACACGCAGCTCGACGCTGCCGACGCGCCAGCGGGACTGGTCGGCAGCGCGCTCGATTCTTCCGGACACAATCCCTATGCCATGTCGATCATGGGGGATTGGACCAACAGCGAGTTCGGGCGCATCCGGCTGCAATTCAGCCGCGAAGAGTTGGCTGAAGGCAGGAAAGACAATCAGACCTATCTACAATATGTAATGAGCATTGGTGCCCATGGCGCACATCCGTTTTGAGGTGTCGGCGTCGTTATCGGGCCAAATTCGCTAATTGCGAACGATAACTTTGCGGGCGAAGCCCGTCTCGCTGCGTAGCCTAGGCTAAGTAGTAAGCACGGTTCGGGGGGTGCCGGGCAACAAAACCCCCCACTAATTTAGATGGCTTCGGTCATTTGGTGGTTTGGTTGGCTTCGGCCATTCCGTGATTGAAACGGATTTGGGATATCGCTGGAGACTCATGATGAATTGGAAACACTTTCTGCTGCCCGCGCTTTTGTCAGTCATAACCTTGCCGTCTGCAGCTTATGCCGAACTGAGGATCTTCGCATGCGAACCGGAATGGGCCGCGTTGGCTCGCGAGGTGGGAGGCGATAAGGTCAACGCCTTTTCCGCGACCCATGTGGGCCAGGACCCACATTATATTCGCGCCCGGCCGAGTCTAGTTTCCCAAATTCGGCGCGCAGATCTTCTTTTTTGTTCCGGCGCAGGGCTCGAAGCCGGCTGGCTGCCAATCCTGATGCAGCGAGGCGCGAAATCAGGTATCCAGCCGGGAAAACTGGGCCACTTGATAGCGGTTAACCACGTTGCCGTTCTGGAAATACCGGCGGTCCTGGACCGGAGATTGGGTGACATCCACGCCGAAGGCAATCCGCACGTTCACATGGACCCGCGTAATATATTGATACTCGCACGCGAACTGACGAATCGCCTCACCATGCTCGATGAGGAGAACGCCGCCCACTACCGTAAGCGGCTGGAAAATTTCGAAACGTCATGGTCCCGGGCGCTGAAAGGTTGGGAAGTTCGGGCAAAAAAACTCTCCGGCATGGCGGTGATCGTGCATCACAAGTCCTGGGTCTATTTGGTTTCGTGGCTTGGGCTGCAACAGATGGCAACATTGGAGCCAAAGCCGGGCATGCCGCCGACTCCGTCCCATTTGACGGCGCTACTGAAAGTGTCGCGAGGGCAGTCCGTTAAGGCAATTATGCGAACACCTTACGATCCGGCCAACGGTTCGGAATGGCTTGCTACCAAAACCGACATTCCCGCCATTGTCCTGCCTTACACCGTCGCGCGAGATGCCGGACCGGGTGCCCTTGCCCAAATGTTCGAGCGAACGCTGTCGCTCCTGGAGACAGCTCGTGCCAAGCGCTGAATATATTGAGATTATGGGCCCAGCGCTCGCTGTGGGACTCATGGTGGCCCTCATGCATGCGCCCATGGGCATTGAAGTCCTGCGGCGGGGTATCGTGTTTATCGACCTCGCCATAGCCCAGATCGCTGGGCTTTATGTTGTCCTCGTTAAGCTGTGGTGGCACGAACCATCATGGCTGCTGATCCAGATGGCGGCCGCGATGTCAGCCGTCGCTGCAGCAGTATTCTTTCGATGGGTAGAAAAGGCCTTTCCGCGCGAACAGGAAGCCATCATCGGCAGTATATTTATCCTTGCTGCCTCAGGCGCGCTTCTGGCACTGGCCGACCACCCCAGGGGCGGGGAAGAGATGCAGCATATACTCGCAGGCCAAATCCTGTTCGTCCAATGGACGGAGGTCGCGATATTCTTACCCGTCTACGTGGTCGCATTTGCACTTTGGTTTTGGCGACCGGTGTTTCGGCAGGGCTTTGCATTTTTCTTGCTGTTTGCCATCGTGGTGACGGCTTCGGTGCAGCTTGTCGGCGTATATGTCGTGTTTGCCAGCCTGATCCTTCCAGCACTTGCGACAAGCCAAGCCAACCGACGAAACACCGCCATAGCCCTGGTCACGGGCGTTGCCTCTGTGATCGTTGGAATTTTTATCTCCACATACCGGGATTTGCCGGCTGGACCGGTGATGGTGTTCTGCTTTGCCGCCATGGCCATAGCTGCCCGTCTGATCATAACGCGTCAGCAGGTGGATCGAACGTGAATTGGTTCTTATAATGCCCTGCCAGAATTGAAAAAGCATCGTCAAACTGGTCAGCAGCGGCCTGTTTGACGCCCACGTCGGCGCGTCCACGTCCGCCGGCATGTCACCTTACAATTGTCACCCCTTTGGCCTCGGCAAATAGCTGTTTATGCACAATAGTCAAATCGGCGGATACGACGACATTCGTCACGACATCGACGACCTCATCGTGCCAGCCTTCTACCGCCGCCGTCTCGGCACCACCGATAGAGAAGCGTTCTTTCCAATTTTGCTGTCGAACGGGTTAACCGAAAACCCGAAGCGACGTTTGAAAAACCTGTCACCCCAGTAGAATCCATTATGACAGCTGCGGCTGCGGATGCGCCCAGCCTTAATATCGGTATCTCACCTCAAAAGGACGAACCCCACGGTGCGATGTCGCTGACAATTCCATCCTAACCATTGACGTCGAAAAAAACGATTGGCGCGAAGTCCCACAATCCCATTTTGTCATCGCCAGCGACGGCGCATTCACTGAAGAACCCTTCATGCCAAGCGATTAAGGCTTTCGGTCCAACGTCACAAAGCTATGGCCCAATGCGCCGTCTTCACCAGCAGGGTGGTCGTCGCGCATGGTTTCAAGCCATTGCGCCCGGTCAAAATCAGGAAATTTGGCATCACCGTCAAATTCGGCGTCGATTTCGGTCAGGTAAAGGCGGTCCGCCGCACCCAGCGCCTGAGCGTAAATTTCCGCGCCCCCAATGACCATGATCTCACTGGCACCATCACGCCGCGCAATCTCTTCCGCCGCCCGAACAGCCGACCTAAACCCATGCATGATGAGACAATTTTTTGCAGAAAAAATCATATCGCGGGTGATGATGATGTTGGCTCGCCCCGGTAAAGGCTTGCCTAGCAGGGCGAGGATCGAATCAAAGGTTTTACGGCCCATTAAGACCGGTTTCCCCATCGTGACCGCCTTGAAATACTTTAAATCTGCTGAAAGTCGCCACGGTAGACCACCGTTGCGGCCAATCACGCGATTGCGGGCCATGGCCACGATTAAAGCCAGGCGCGGCGTGTTCTGAATCACACCGCGACCTTGCCCGCGATATGAGGGTGGGCTTGATAGTTTTCCAGCGTGAAGTCTTCAAACCGGAACGCGAATAAATCCCTTACTGTTGGATTCAAGCGCATGGTCGGCAACGAATATGGCGTCCGCGATAATTGTTCGATGACCTGTTCGCGGTGGTTCATGTAAATATGCGCATCGCCAAAAGTGTGAATGAAATCACCTGGCGCTAATCCACTCACCTGCGCCACCATCAGCGTCAGCAAGGCGTAGGATGCGATGTTGAACGGCACGCCAAGAAACATATCCGCACTGCGTTGGTAAAGTTGGCAGGACAGGCGACCATCGGCGACGTAAAACTGGAACATACAATGACATGGCGGCAGCGCCATTTGGTTCACCACAGCCACATTCCAGGCGCTAACGATGTGGCGTCTGGAGTCAGGATTGTCGCGTAGTTGCGCCAGAAGTTGGGTGATCTGGTCAATCTGGCACCCATCCGGCGTTGGCCAAGACCGCCATTGCGCCCCGTAAACCGGCCCTAAATCGCCCCCCGCATCGGCCCAATCGTCCCAGATACGCACGCCGTTTTCCTGCAGATAGCGTATATTGGTATCGCCCGACAGGAACCATAGAAGTTCATGCACAATCGACTTCAGGTGCAGCTTTTTTGTCGTCAACATTGGAAACCCTTCGGACAAATCGATGCGGATTTGATGCCCAAAGGAACTGACGGTCCCCACGCCGGTGCGATCCTGTTTGTGAACGCCCACATTGGAGATATGCTGAAGTAGGTCGAGATATTGCCGCATTGCCTCTTAATGTACCGTGATTCGCTGTCAGGCCAGCAAAATTTCGCCCACGTGCCAATTTTACAAAGCCTAGCTCTTTCAATCCGCGCGCGAAGGGCTTATATCAATATTGTTGGGAAACCGACTATGACGTTACAGGGCCTTATGGAATAAGCGTTGCGGACCCGGGGGCGGTACCCGGCGCCTCCACCAAATTTTTCGTTGGCGACTTTATCTAACGATTATTGGGGGCGAAATAGGATCGACGCGCGTGGTAAAGATTTGGTTTGCGTCCGGTATGGTACCGTCGTTATCGGGCCAAATTCGCTAATTGCGAACGATAACTTTGCGGGCGAAGCCCGTCTCGCTGCGTAGCCTAGGCTAAGTAAGCGCGGTTCGGGGGGTGCCGGGCAACAGAAACCCCCCACTAATTTAAATGGCTTCGGCCATTTTCTGGTTTGGTCGGCTTCGGCCATTACGTGGTTGAAACGGGTTCGGGATATCGCTGGGGACTCATGACGCAAGATAGCATGCGATACGATGTGATGGTGGAGACCGCGCTTCGCAGCGTAGTCCGGGGTGCCTTGAATCAAGCTGCCTCTGAAGGTCTGCCTGGCGAACATCATCTTTATATCACATTTTTAACGCAGGATCCCGGGGTCGAAATACCAGGTCATTTACGTGAAAAATTTCCCGAAGAAATGACCATTGTCGTGCAGCATCAATTCTGGGATTTAGAAACCAGCGACACCGCGTTTTCCATCAAACTCAGCTTCAACGACATCACCGAACAATTGCGCATTCCATTTGCGTCAATCACCGCATTCGCCGATCCATCGGTAAATTTTGGATTACAGTTCAAATTCAATCAATCTGATGTGAAAGAATCAACAGAACTCGCGCCGCGTTCCGCCACCGCCACGGCATTAATGCCATTGACCCCCTCCAAAGGGGAAGACGACGACGTTTCGAAGTCAAGCGACCAGGAAACCGGGCAAGTAACAACGTCCACACCGGATGACGACGACGAAACAGTGGAAATCGTGTCGGACGAAGATAGCCCGGGCGACAACAACGTCGTCGCCCTTGATACATTCCGTAAAAAATAATTCGCAGCCCGGCCTAACTTATTTTGGGAAAAGGCCCTAAAATTCCACTTTTCATCCGTATGAGTGATGTCGGTACGGTTCCTGCTGGACCTAATTCGCATACTGACTTAATCGAGTCATGGGGACGGATCATGGAAAACGCTTAACCCGTAATATTGACGATTGTTGATGCTATTATCTTCGGTTTTCGTAAAGTTCCCATTGCTTATTGCTAATGACGCCGCAAAGGCGCGCGGGACTACAAGGCGTTGCTGGCGAAAATCCATGCCTAACAACACATCCGAACCTTTCTGCGCACAACGCCACCTATGCCGTGTCACAGTTAAGGCAAAGTGTGGCCCGCAGCGTTCTCCTCTAACGGGGTTTGAGCATAATTAAATGGTAACAGAGGCGAGACCGTAGCGTTTCATCACACAACCGGGTAAAATAACCACATCGTCACGCTGTGAACCTACGTGACGACTTCCAAGCAACAAAGGGAGGCCAATCGTGCCCGACGATACACATTACACTATGTTCCCACTGGGCGCCGATGAGACGCCTTATCGCAAAATTTCCAGTGATTTCGTCACCACGGCCTCCTTTGACGGCCAGACAATTTTAAAGGTCGATCCAGAAGCGCTTACGGTCTTGGCCAACGAAGCCTTCGGCGACATCAACCATCTTTTGCGGCCAGGTCATTTAGCGCAATTGGCGAAAATTCTGGACGACCCAGAAGCTTCCGACAACGATAAATTCGTCGCCTACGACCTTTTGAAAAACGCGAACATCGCCGCAGGCGGCGCACTGCCCATGTGCCAGGATACCGGCACCGCCATTATCATGGGCAAAAAGGGGCAGAATATCTGGACGGGTGGCAACGATGAAGCGGCGTTGGCGAAAGGTGTTCTAAAAACCTATACAGAACGAAATCTTCGATACAGTCAGGTCTCCCCTAAATCCATGTTCGAAGAAGTGAACACCCGCAATAACTTGCCCGGGCAAATCGAAATTTACGCCGAACCCGGCGACGCCTATAAATTTCTGTTCATGGCCAAGGGCGGCGGATCCGCCAACAAAACATTCTTGTTCCAGGAAACCCCCGCTCTGTTAACCCCCGACCGGTTGTTACCGTTCCTTAAAGAAAAAATGCAATCGCTGGGAACAGCCGCGTGTCCTCCCTATCACCTCGCTGTTGTCATTGGCGGCACGTCTGCCGAATTGAATTTAAAAACGGTGAAACTGGCCAGCACCCGCTACCTTGACGGGCTGCCGACAACCGGTGGTGATCGTGGCCAGGCCTATCGCGATGTCGAACTGGAAGCTCAGCTCTTCGACGTGAGCCAAACTCTCGGTATCGGCGCGCAATTTGGCGGCAAATATTTCTGCCATGACGTGCGCGTCATCCGACTGCCCCGGCACGGCGCAAGTATGCCCATTGGCATCGGCGTATCATGTTCCGCAGACCGTCAGGCGCTCGGAAAGATCACCACAGATGGCGTATTTCTGGAACAATTGGAAACCAATCCAGCGCGGTTCCTGCCCGACACGATTAGCGATAATTTAGGCGGCGACGTCGTTAGTATCGACCTGTCTCAACCGATGAGCGACATTCTCGAAACGTTGACGCAACACCCCATCAAAACGCGACTGGCGCTCAATGGCACCATCATTGTTGCACGGGATAGCGCGCATGCCCGATTGCGGGCAAAGCTGGAAGCAGGCGAACCGTTGCCACAATACTTTAAGGACCATCCCATCTATTACGCCGGGCCCGCGAAAACACCCGACGGCATGGCCTCGGGCTCATTCGGCCCCACGACCGCCGGACGAATGGATTCATTTGTGGACCAATTCCAGGATGCAGGTGGCAGCATGATAATGCTGGCCAAGGGCAACCGGTCAGACATTGTCCGTCAGGCCTGCCAGAAACACGGCGGGTTTTATCTGGGCTCCATTGGCGGCCCCGCCGCACGACTGGCGCAAGACTGCATCAGAAAGGTCGAAGTGCTCGACTTCGAAGATTTGGGCATGGAAGCGATCTGGCGGATCGAAGTCGAAAATTTCCCAGCCTTTATCGTTGTTGACGACAAAGGCAATGATTTCTTCAAAGCCCTATAACGACGAAACCGATACGGATTCACTTTATCCGTATCGGTTAATGACCTCGCTTGGTTGCTAATTTTTAACCGTCTTAATAATTTAAGACATCGTCGCGGGCGGTGGCCGCTAAAGTCATTACTTCACCGATAATGTCAGCGAGCACTGAAAGGTCCTTCAAGGTCGCATGAAGATGCCTTGCGACTTTTTCGAAATGACTTCTATTGAGACCTTTTTATCAACCAAAGGTTTCTCGCGCTTCAACACAACTGGCGAGGTTTTAATTAACCGTTCAGTGTCAAGCACCCGGTCGACATCGAATACGACCAACAAATCTAGATCCAGGCAGTAAACACCCGCCGAAAGTTGCCGAACATTTTCCGCCATCGTCGCCGGTGCCTATTAAAAACTCGGTGATGTAAATTTTGAACATTACCGATTGTGTCCACAAGCAACGTATATAAGTCGTTATTGTATTCCACCGTCTCGCCCATCGATTACGCGTCTTCAAATTTTTGATCCAACCCAAGATATTTACGCAAATAAATCATCGCTACAATTTGACCCCGCAGGTTCATGACACCGGCAATTGCCGCCAGCGTCAACGGGACTAAGGTTATTTGACGCGCTTCACCAACACCCTAAACCAACAAAATGGGTATTCCAAAGGTTTGCCCATCTACCCTCATCGTGGCGAATTGTTCTTCGTCGGTGCGCCGCCCGTCATCCTGGGTCACAATCGCCAAGTCATTCATTTTAATTTCCTCACCTCGAAATCGCACCGATAGGCAGACGCAGCGTTGCATAACTAATAACTACCCGGTAACGATTATTCGAATAACGCTAACAGAGCTTTGACATCCTCATTATTTGTTGGATTGAAAATATCTCGCGATGCCAAACTCGCACCCTGTTTTACACCTTCCCAAACTGTTGTTTGATGGTCCGATAGATGCTGCCCTTACGATTGCGCTCGCCCATGGCGCGGGTCTGTCCAAGGACGCCCCTTTCATGACACAAATCGCATCGGGATTAGCGGATCGAGGCCTTCGTGTCGCACGTTTTAATTTTCCCTATATGGATAAAATTGAAGAAACAGGGAAGCGACGTCCACCAGATCGACCGCCTATACTTATGCAGACTTGGCGGAATATTATTGCCGAAATTGGTGCCAAAACACTGATAATTGGTGGAAAATCCCTGGGTGGCCGCATCGCAAGTCTGGTCGCAGATGAAGCAGGTGTGTTGGGATTGACTGCTCTGGGCTATCCATTCCATCCGACGGGAAAACCGGAAAAAACCAGAACTGCACATCTTGCAACTTTACAAACACCGACCTTGATTTGCCAAGGAACAAGAGATCCTTTTGGAACCCTCGCCGATGTCTCGACCTACAATTTATCTCCCGCCATTCGCCTGCATTGGCTCGAGGATGGCGATCATGGATTCAAACCCCGGAAAGTGTCCGGACGCACAGAAATACAAAATGTCGACGACGCCATCGCTGCTTTGGCTATTTTTGCTAAAGAGCTGGAAACCATGGCATCCGGTTAGGAGTCCGCTTTTAATCGATAAATAGTCAGCATTTGTGCTGCCATCGGCATCTGTATTTTCTTGAATTCGCTTCAACGGCGTGATGTGCTAATTACTGAGCCCGTCGAGCAGGACAAATTCTTTTCTCCGTAGGGAGGTAATTTTCACCGTGCAAGCATCGCACAACCACGAAACTCCGTCGCCACGAACCATGAACCACGGTGAGGCGTCAGAAGATGTTCCGGGCGAAATGCGGAAACGATCCGTCGTGATCGCAGGGCATCGTACTAGCGTTTCGCTGGAAAACGCCTTTTGGGAAGCATTAAAGCAGGAAGCCGCCGCGCGTGGTCAAACCATCAATCAAATCATCACCGGCATCGACAAGCAACGCTATGGCAATTTATCAAGCGCAATTCGTCTGTTCATTCTGAAAAATATTCGAAGCGCCGTTAAACAAACGCAACCGAAACCCCCGGCTTGATTGCGACTCTTATCCGCCAAGTCCTTTTAGAAGATCTCTAATCAGGTCCTTCGCTTTCGGTTTTCCCTGCCCGTCCAATATCACCGGCAATCTTTGACGCAATGGATTTGATTGCGTTGAGGCTGCTGCTGGCGCGCGGCGCAGAAGAATATCACCTCCCGGCGTAACGCTGGGCGTATCCAACGAGCCTTTTACATCGAAATAGATTAAGGGAGCGCCACCGCTATTTTGAAACATTGACGTCCGTGAATCGACACGCCACGCCGGTAAATCAACCGCACCCACTATAGAAGCATAAGCGCCAACGCCGTTAAGCCGCCCGTTTTGCGTAGAGACAACGCCTTTGTGAATCGACAAATCGCCGCTCAACTTTGAGGGGCTTTTCCCAAAGGCGTCAAACAACACATTGGAGGCGCCACCAGCGAGACCTATTTCCTTAACCTTTTTACCAAATAACGCCGACGCAATGTTCAAAGCTGTGGCGGCCAACCGCTCTTGCTTGTTTATATGCACCTGCACCCGACCACCAAGACGAGCAGACCCATTAAAGCCTTCGACTAACTCGGCCTCGCTGACGCCTGACGTTGAACCAGAAAATTCAAGCGAAATGGGACCGGACAACCGGCCGGGAACATCCGCCATCGCCATAAGGTCGCGACTTTCCACGTCGCGCACATGCAATGTTGCGGTGACCGCCGGCGGCTTAACACGTGAATCAACGCTACCTGTGCCGGACACAGCACCGCCCCACACGCCAGCGTTAAATTTTTCGAAATTCAAGCGGCCTTCTTTCAACTTAAATTGGATGTGCGGTTTTTTGAGCGCGATCCGGTCCAGAATCAAACCCGCCATGATCAAGGTTACATCCGCGTCTACACCGTTCAGACCCGACAGGTCCAACAATTCCCGAGACCATCGGCCATTGGCGCCATCGGCCCCCAAACCACTCAACACAGCGCCGGTTTGTGATAAACCATGCACTTTACGCTGCCGATTCCGAGCGGTATCGGCGGGTTTTCGGGGCGCCAGAAATAGGTCCACCAGAACTTCACCTGTTTCCAAGCGCGTCTTGATACGGGGAAGGTCCCCTGTCAGTTCCACGGACATGACGCCTTTCACCGCAACCGGGCCTACCGATGCATCGATATCGGTTATGTCCAGATTTGTCGCCGTTCTCGTCATGCGGAACGCTGCCGCCAGCGCGCCTAAGTTTGTCGCAGCGGGCTTAAAATCTGGTATGAACATACGAACCGCCTTCGTTAAGTCCTGATGATGAAGGCGGATTTCTGTAACAATTTTTGGGGCGACTTGGATATCCGTCAACGCGCCATCCACCGCATATTCGCCACCCATCGCGACCCCCGACGCCTTAAAAGAAATTGCGTCAACGCTGCCGTCAATTTTTCCCTTGGCGGAAACCTTGTCTAATTGCCGGACGGTCAGAGGCGGCTTCACACCCAACCAGCGAAAGGTTCGTGCTAAATCCATTCCCACAACATCGAAATCCAAATCGACTTTAGGAGTCCCACCTAACCCGTGCAGCGTACCCTCTAATTTTCCGGCGACGCCCATCGCATCAGCGACGCGCAGCGTCTTCAACGACATATCGCCGCCAACTAAAAGCCCTTCCGCCATCAGTTTTTGAAGGGTCGCACCCTGAAAGGTGAGCCGCTCCACGCGCATGTCAAAATTAGCATCAAACGTGTCAAGCAACGCCAGCCCGCCTGATCCTGACGCACTTGCTGACTTTTCCACTACGCCCAGTTTAATGCTCGACGTAGCGATGTTTCTCCGCGTTTTGGGCAGATAAGCGTCCAGATTAAAGCGGTCGATAGCGAGGCGTAGACCCAATCCCGGTCGTTCGCGGATCGCCAACGCCAACGCGCCTGTCATTATACTGGCGTCGAGACGAATATTGATGTCTTGAATTTCGACACTTTCCAGCGTCGCCTTAACCTTGCTGGCGTAAGAAAACCCGCGCAGTCGATCAGTTGAAACACCGTTTGTGTCAATATTCAACCAATCAAGCACAGCGCGCAGATTATCTGACGCGGCGGCGACCTCTCCTTCAAACAAGGGGGCGTCATCGACCATCTGCAAAAACCCAAACGCCGAAACGTCTGATCCTCCCGGTAACAGCGCGGAGGCGCGATCTAGCGTTATCGACCCATTCGACATTGTCGCGCGCAATCCAGCCTGGCGCACGACGCCACGATTGTATTGCAAAACATCAACCGTCAAATCCAGAGAGGCATTAATATTTTCAGGCAGCGCAAACGCGGCGTCGTTTAACGCCACGACCTTCACAGGAATCGACCTAATTGTTTTACCGGTCATCTCCCTCGTCTTTTCGGCCGGCAAAAATTTGTCGAGTTCAATTTTATTCACCGATAACGCCACATCAATATCAATGGCCGCGCCTAGGTTTAAATTTATGGCACCATTGGCGGTAGCGTCGCCAAGCCGCATCGCCATATCGTTCAACGCAGTCAATTTGCCATCGGTAGAAACAACGCCAACAATCGAAAAGGGCTGCGCCAGAACGGCTGGTGCGACGCTTCCGGTTAGGCGTTGGAACGCACTGGCGGCATTTTCGCCCTCGACTGTCAATTTACCCTTCAGCAACGCCGCAGGACCCGGGTCAACCAGCTTACCCGAAAACAACACACGCGATTTAAGGCCTGTGATGGCGACTGCCGAATTTATGCCAATCGGTTGATTGGCTCGAACGATATTCGTGCGCAGGGTCGCTTCGATTGGCACCCCACGAACAAGTGCAGACAGTGTCGCCGTAAAAGGTCCGTGCAACGATCCTGCCGCGATTTCCGCATTTATATTTTCAATATGCTCTACCTGCGCGCCATTCCGATAACTTACCACGCCTTTGGTGATGGTCAGGCTAGCTAATGAAATCGCAACGCCTGCATCGCCGGTACTTTTTAGACCGGATTTGCTATCATCGCCGCCCAAATTTATGGCGAAATCCCAACTGGCGCGGCCATCCGCCAAAACCTCCAGCGTAATTACTGGTTCGACCAGTTGAATGCTCTCCACCGCGATCCGTTTACGAAAAAGTTCGGCGATAGAGACACGAATCCGAACTTCTTTTAACGTCAACATGTCTGGGGATTGAGCGCCGTCGATATTGGAAAGTCGAACCCCGCTGGCCCGTAACACTGGCGTTGGTAGAACGGTGAACGTCAAATCGCCATCGATCGACAAGCGACGGCCTGTCGCGGTCTCAACCGCGTGGGTGATTTCACCTTTGTAGGCGTTCCAATCGATGAAGCCAGGGGCGATCAAGACCATCGCAACCAACAGCACGATAACGCCGCCAATAAGAATCAAAACTTTCTTCACGCTATACGACTCCCAAATGCTGACCGCTCATTTTCAAATCAAGGCAGAGATTTCAAACGCAACCAAGCGGGCGGTCGTCACATCCGCAGCATTTTACCGGGGTTCATGATATTCGCAGGGTCAAACGCCTGTTTAATGGATCTCATAAGGCTTACCGCCTCACCATGTTCAGCAACCAGAAAGTCAATTTTGCCCAAGCCAATACCATGCTCGCCCGTGCAGGTGCCCCCCATTGCGATGGCGCGCATGTTCAGCCGCTCAATCAGCCCTTTAGCGCGAGACATATCGTGAGGGTCCTCCGGGTCAATAATCAGCACGAGATGAAAATTACCGTCTCCCACATGCCCTACAATCGGCGCGATGAGATCGGTTTTTTCAATGTCGATGCGAGTTTCTTCGATACATTCAGCCAATTTTGATATGGGGACGCAAGCGTCCGTGGCAATCCCGCGCTTGCCCGGAACCAACGCCATCGCCGCGTAATAGGCGTCATGACGCGCCTGCCATAGCTTGTTGCGTTCTTCGGTGTTTGAGGTCCACTGAAACCCCCCGCCGCCATACTCATCGGAAATCGAACGGACCAGCTCTGCCTGTTCTTCGACCGAGGCGGGCGATCCGTGAAATTCAAAAAACAACGTATGCTTTTTCTCGAAGCCTTTGAGGTTGGAATATTGGATACAAGCGTCCATTTGCCAGGTATCGAGCAGTTCGATCCGCGCGACGGGAACGCCAGACTGGATCGTTAAAATTACGGTGTCGACCGCTCCGCCCAGCGTTTCAAACTGACAGACCGCCGCCGACATCGATTCCGGAATGCCATAGAGCCGCAATTGCACTTCGGTGATGATTCCCAGCGTGCCTTCCGAGCCCACAAAGAGCCGCGTTAAATCATAGCCCGCCGCTGATTTGCGCGCCCGCCCACCGGTTTTAATAATACGGCCATCAGCCATCACAACGGTGAGACCCAGAACATTTTCACGCATGGTGCCATATCGAACCGCGTTAGTCCCGCTGGCCCGCGTCGCCGTCATCCCGCCAAGCGACGCATCGGCACCAGGGTCAATGGGAAAGAACAGTCCTGTATCACGCAGCGATTCGTTCAACTGTTTGCGCCGCACGCCCGCCTGCACTCGACAATCCAAATCCTCGGCGTTGATCTCCAGGATTGCATCCATTTCACTGACATCGATGCAAACACCACCTTGAACCGCAACCACGTGACCTTCCAGCGATGTGCCTGTGCCATAGGGAATGACCGGAACGCCGTGGTAGGAGCAAACCTTGATCAACGCGCTGACCTCTTCCGTCGAATGCGCAAAGCAAACCGCGTCCGGCGGCATCGGCGTAAAATAATCCTCGCCACTGCCGTGATGTTCTCGCACGGCGGCCGCCGTCGAGACCCTGTCGCCAATGACGTCGCGCAATTCATCAATAAACGCATCGGAAACCAGCTCAATCGCCTGAGTCACCATTCTCAATACCTTTCTTTCATTTGCCACAACGCACCTACAACCTGGATAGTCATATAGACCTACAACATCCGGAACTGCAATTCTGAACCGTCTTCCCCTGAAAACCGAACTTTGACCAACATGCCTGTCGAATCATACCAGAGTTCACGTTCAAGATCACCGGTCATGACGAATTTCTGCGCCCGTATCGTGACGCCGCGAACGGTCATCTGAACCCATTTAGCGGCGCTGACTTTAACATTCATCACCTCGCCATCGGCAGGGTCGATCATTTGCCCTGATTGCGCCATATCTTGACACCACAGACTGGAGGGCACGGCGCCGCGTCCAACGTCGTGTTCCTCGCCATTTACGTTCAACAACAATCCCGACGCCTGAGGCCACACGACAACGTCAAAGCTTTCACCATTATCGTTTGTTATTGCACGTAGTTCCTGCAAGGTGCCGTCTTTCCAAATTTCATGAGCGTCGTGTTCAAATCGGTACACGGAAATGAACAAAAAGCGGTAATCCACAGTGACCTTTATGCGGACTTCGAGACGCCCACCCCGTTGTTCAAAAGTCACCTCGTGACGACCAATTTCTTCACCATTTCGTTCAATAGCGAAAACGCGACCCAAACCGTGCCCTATCGTGGGCAACGCACCCGTCGTTGCGACCAGAAGCAATTGCCCGAGGACAACGGCTGAAACAACCATAACAACGGCGCGCATCCGTAACAGCGGCAAGGACATAGATTTTCTCCGCAGAATTCGTTTCTCTTTCCGTTTCTACCCCGAAATACGTAATTTTCCGGAACAAAATACGCGGCAACTGCTGACGTGTGGGCACCACGCGTCTAGAATAGAGGCCATGACGCTATACAACGACTTAAACAATATCTTACAGGGACTCAGGTGCGCATTAATTATAGGCACCTTAACGTTCATAAGCCTTACAACATCTGCAGCCCGCGCGTTGGAGGTATCGCTGGAACTCATTCTCGCCGTCGATTGCTCATCTAGCGTGGAACCCGACGAATACGCCCTACAAGTGAAAGGTATCGCCGACGCCTTCCGCCATCCTACTGTGATCCGGGCGGTCAACACCGCCGCCCCAAATGGAATAGTGGTGACCCTGGTGCAATGGTCTGGCGCCAGCATGCAATCACAAGCGATCGACTGGATGCGTATTACAGGGAAGGAAAGCGCGGAATTGGCGGCCCAGGAAATTGAAAATGCGCCCCGTTTCATGCGCTGGGGTGCCACGGCGATTGGCGAAGCCATTTCGTATTCGCGGGAACTGTTCGAAGACAATGGTTTCGAGGGCCTGCGCAAGGTTATTGATGTTTCCGGAGACGGTATTTCCAACCAGGGTACGGTTCCAATTTTAACACACAAGGAGACCGCGAAAGCGAGCGTCACAGTGAACGGTCTGGCGATTTTAACCGGCGAGCCGTCACTCGATATTTATTACCGCGCCCAGGTCATGTCGGGTCCCCGGGCCTTCGTGGAACGCGCAGAAGGGTTTGATGACTTTGCGGTCGCAATGCGCCGCAAGTTGATCCGAGAAATCGGCAGCCCACCAGCAGTCCGCGGAACCCCGCATCGACCTCTGGCGACTCAGATGGCAAAAACGACCTCTACCGTGCCAAGCGCCCCGAAATCCGCAACGACCGAGCTTCCCGGCGGTGCTTTGAATATCCCCATCGTGCTACCGGTTGTGACCCAGTCCCCAGATTTTAAACCATCGCCCAGACGAGACCGATGATTCGCGATCCACACCAGAGAATTCAACGGGTTGCCCATGACGGCCTCTCCCGATCCCGACACGACGACGTCCCCGTCAACTTTTAAATCCACCCTTGCCGCCGCCAAATCAAGGCCACGCCAATCCGAAACCTCTATCCCATAGACGAAAGCAGCGTTGCCACAGTGATCGGCGATAACTGCGACGCCGCCATTTTTGGCGCCGGTCGCAACACGGCTATCGACAACTTCGATTGCAGGATACAAATGTCCCGTAGCAGCGACGACTTCATCCAATGTATAGAGCGCGTCTCGGGCCGGTAAGTTCCGCGACATCCTGAATCCGAATTCGCATTCAACGCCTCGCCACGACCCCGCCGGCAAGTTTAGGTTGGCGGGGCTAGGCACGATATAGGCCGCGAATAGCGGTCCGCAGGCAGGCCCGTCCACGCCCATCGCCTTTTGTCCCGCTGCATTGGTAAAGGCGGCCTTCCACCCCCCAATGGGTATTTGGAATTGCTCGATGATCTCACTGAGAACCGCATGGGCTTCCGCAGCGTTCTCGGGGAAATCTCCACCAGGAAAATCGTCGAGAATAGTGTGTCCGATTCGCGCCGTTATCAACGCCCCGGCGATTTCGGCTGGGTCAATCATGGGTTGCATCCTTTACTATCGGTTGACTTGTTTACAGGTTGGTCCGTCACGCGGAGGCTTCTTTACGCTGTTGTACAACCTGATCGGCTTCACAGCCCGACAATTCGATCAAAGGTGTTAATCCCTGTGTCAACGACCGCAAGTCGATAATTAAACCATGCACTTCCAGTTGTGGCATATGTGCTTCCAGCACATCCCAACTATCCCGACCCTGCATTTCGTTAGGAATTTCGATCAATGCGGAAGACTCGCCCAGTTTGCAAGCGTAGGCCCGTTCTGACACCAGGTCGACATACCCGGTGGCCTTTTCACCGGACCGAACTGGCACATTTAGCAACACCAGGAGCCGACTGGAAACGCCTTGCAACGCGTTCAAAATATCACGGACCCGCGCGGAAGCGGAAACCATCTTGTTAATAAAATTATATACGGAATGTCGTGTGAATTCAAAAAATGCAGCAATGGCGCAGTGACATTCACACGGTCCGGTCCGGTTCGGGTTCGACGACAACGACCGCGATATCGGCAATCGTCAATGCAGCTCAGGATTCCTAACAAAACTTAATCGACCTAGGATAATCCAGAAATGTCTATCTTTCGATCAATTTTCGCCGTTTCCGATTGAAGTTTTGGTTCTCATGTGGCTCGCGCGAGCTTCCGGCACCGCATCATCAACCGTGTTGCCGTCCTACCGTACCTTGCCCGTGAATTGCGCCACAGGTGAGCTGCAATTTTTCCAGCAACGATATTTTACCACTGAGATAGGGATCGACCATTGCCGCGCACGCGGCGCCGAAGGTGCTTTTCAGCCATTACATGGGCCTCGCGCACAGTATCTATTGTGGTTTCAGTTGCTTATCTAATTTTACTTATTGTTCTCGCGCTTCTGGCTCCGGCGAACCACTTCACCGCGCCGTCAGTAGTATACTCTGAAACGCCCGTTGTGCGATGCAAGAAAAAACCGCCCTGACAAACGCCAGGACGGTTTAAATTTTAACGTCGCCTGAAATAACTAACGTAACGCAGCGCAGGCGCGCTGTATGCGTTGGCAAGCGTCTTCCATGACCGACGTTTCGGTCGCGTAGGAAATACGGAAATGCGGCGACAACCCAAACGCCTCGCCGTGCACCGCAGCAACCCCTTCTGTTTCCAGCAAGTAAGTTACGAAGTCTTCATCGGTTTTGATGACTTTACCCGCCGGTGTCGTTTTACCGATGCAGCCCACTATCGAAGGATACACGTAGAACGCACCTTCCGGCGTTGTGCAGCTCAGGCCATTGGCCTGATTCAACATGGACACGACCAAATCCCGGCGCTCCTTGAAGATCGTGTTGTTGCGCGCGATATGGTCCCGGTTTCCATTCAACGCAGCAACCGCCGCCCATTGACTGATCGTCGACGCGCAGCTGGTGCTTTGCGACGTAATCATGTTGATCGCATCGATCAATTCCACCGGACCGCCCGCGAACCCAATGCGCCAACCAGTCATGCAGAACGACTTGGATACGCCATTCAAGGTGAGCGTCCGTTCATAAAGTTCCGGTACAACCTCGGCGATGGTGGCGAATTTGAAGTCGTCATAGACAATATGTTCGTAAATATCATCAGTGAACACCCACACATGGGGGTGGCGTTTCAGTACGTCTCCCAGCGCCTTCAATTCATCAGCGGTATAGGCGGCGCCCGTCGGGTTGCTGGGGCTGTTCAACACCAGCCATTTGGTCTTCGGTGTAATCACCGCTTCCAAATCCGCCGGAGCCAGTTTGAAGGAATTTTCCTGTAAACAGTCGATAAACACAGGTACACCGCCATTCAACACGGCAATATCGGGATAGCTGACCCAGTAAGGTGCGGGCACAATGACCTCGTCACCTTCATCAATGGTAGCCGTGAAGGCGTTAAAAATGATTTGCTTGCCACCACTGCCAATGGCGATCTGTTCAGGCGCGTATTCCAAGTTATTTTCATTCTTAAATTTTTCTGCCACGGCGATGCGTAATTCCGGCAATCCGGAAAACGGCGCATATCGGGTCTTGCCCTCGGCCATGGCTTTTTCCGCCGCATGGCGAATATGGTCTGGCGTATCGAAATCCGGTTCGCCAACGGCAAGCCCAATGACATCCTTGCCACTAGCTTTTAATTCACCGGCAAGTTTGGTGACCGCCATAGTCGGCGATGGTTTGATGTTACCCAGACGTTCGGCAAGAATTGGCATTGTCCTGACTCACTTTCAGTAAAAGAGGCTTTTCGACCGGACACTACGCCGAAGAATTCACGGGTTCAACATAACGGCGCGCTGCCAGGCAAATTCGTACGTTATATGCGGACCCAGCGAGACATTTTTTTGGGTTATTGCGTATTGGAGGCGCGGCTTCGTAATTTTCCGTCCCAACGCGCCATCAGTTCCTTCGGCATGTCGAACTGATCCAGGATGCGCATGACGATATGATCGACCATGTCGTCCAAAGATTCCGGATGATTATAGAAGGCGGGCACCGGTGGCAGAATGACCGCCCCCATCCGGGCTAATATCAACATATTGTTCAGATGAATTTCATTCAGTGGCGTTTCGCGGGCGACCAGAACAAGTTTGCGACGTTCTTTCAACACCACATCAGCGGCGCGGTGCACCAAATGATCCCCCATTCCATGGGCGACCGCCGCAAGTGAACGCACCGAGCAAGGAACGATCACCATGCCATCAGTGTGAAATGATCCGGAGGAAATTGCAGCCCCCATATCGCCCGGCGCATAGTTCACGGTGGCGAGGCCGTTCAGCTCCGCCATGGTCATTGTGGTTTCGTGTCCGAGGGTTTGTTGCGCCCATTTGCTAACGACAAGGTGCGTTTCAATGCCCGAATCCACCAGCGTCTCGAGCAGGCGAACACCGAAGATCACCCCGGTCGCCCCTGTTATGCCGACGATAAGCCGTTTCATGGTCATCCTCTATACGCCGCGCCCATCATTATGGGCGCAATATTGAGGACATTAGAGCAAACCGCAACCTTGGGGTATTTTAGGCGCAGCATCCGTCGCCTTCCCGGGTTGGTGGAGACGGAACAGTACTGTAGGACCAAAACACACAACAATTCCCGGCCAACGGCTTCAATACAGCACCGCACCCCGTGCAATCGTAGAAAAATTAGGAGGCGTCCGCTGCCATCATTTCTATCGCTTTGTGACCGCATTGTGGGCAGGAGGTTTCTAACTTCACTTGAATGTCGCTCATAGGTCGGACCCTTCATATACAGACGCGCTGCGTTGGCGCACCAAGGCGAACCCGGCCATCGCCGCAAACGCCATCAACAGCGGGAGCAAAATATAATCCAAACCCGCGCGCCAAAACCGGCGTCACGCAACAAAGAGCCGTGGGCACAGCCCCTATAATTCCCATCCGTAGCATGATTTTATTATTCATCCGCATAACTCCTTTTCTCCCACACCGTAACGGCGTCGGTGCAAAAAAACAGAGTCACATTTGCGCTACCCAAAACCTGCTAGTATTGAACGTTATGCGTCAGGGTAGGCACCCAGCAATACTTTACCCATGTAACCCCGCGCATCGATGGGGGAGTAGGGCTGCATGAATGGACCTGCTCTCACGTCCCGGTACAACCGGGATAACGGGTTCCGCGCCATAAAACCCCCACCGCCGCTGAGGTCCATCGCCTGACCCACGATGTCGATTGCATGTCGGTTTACGACCCATTTTGCGCTTTGATAATCCTTCATCAATTCATGGCTTTGTTCATAGGCCGCGATCGCGCCGCCATCGGTCTCCGTCATGAAATCATCCAGGCGCGTTCCAATTCGCGCCAAAATGCATTGCGCCGTCGCCAGGGAAATTTCCATCTCCGCCAACGCATTATGAACGCCGGGTCGCGACACAGCGTTTTTGTCGACCTTTTGGGCATCGAGCGCATATTGAAAAGCCGCCTCCGCAATGCCCAGGAAGGCGCCAACCAACGGCACATTCGCCAAGGTGCGCGCCACCAAAACAGGCGTGCTCCACTGTCCCCAGGGCCCGATGGCGCGCAACGCATCGTGGGGGACCAAGCAGTTTTCAAATGTTACGGACTGGCTGCCCGATGCACGCATACCCAACGCATCCCAATCGCCTTGCGGCTGAACGCCTTCGGTGCTCATGGGCAGGAGAACGTTGGCTATATAATCACCGTCCGCATTTCGCATCCGCACATTGGTCGCAACGTGTGTCGCCAACGGTGACATGGTGACAAAGTGCTTCGCCCCATTGAGCACCCATCCCGCCTCGCTCCAAACCGCTTCGCTCAGCGGATGCAGATTGTCCGTGCCCCGCTCCGTGGTAGTGGAGCAGATTAGCGCCTCCCCTTTCGCCACCGCTTCCAGGATGCTTTGAGCGCGAAGATAGGGCGGCGAACCGGGTTCGCTATTGCGAAAAAGCGCCGCCAATCCACGCGTCGCGGAAAGATGCATACTAATTGCAATCGCGGCGGACCCGTCGCCTTTGGCGAGCGTCGCAATCGTCAAAATCCAGTCATGCATGGACCGCAAGCCGAAGCCGCCAAGTTCTTCTGGCACAAACGCTGCGGCGACGCCGGAGCGCTGCATGTCGGTATAGTTTTCTGCGCAAATCTTATTCGCCCTATCCGCCGCATCGGCGCGGGCCCTAAAAGGTTCAATAAGGCCGGATGCCGCCACAATGACGCGCTCGCCAGCCGGGGTTGTTGGAACAATATTGTAGCTCATTGTTTGGTCGTTCTTCTTCGTGTCTAAAGCGCCACCGGGGCGGTGTTGTTATCTGGCGGCAGCCATATGGGCTTCGCGGGCCGCAATTTTTTCAGCGCGCGCGAGCAGTCGTTGCGCACGAATAACAATCGGAATATCGATCATTTTGCCATCCAGTTCGAACGACCCGCGCCCCGCGGCAGCGGCGGCGGCGTCAGCCTCGATCACTTTGCGAGCATAGTCGATTTCGGACGCGATCGGTGAAAAACCTTCGTTCAACGGCTTGACGTTAGCGGGGTGGATACAGGACGCGCCTTCGAACCCAAACTTGACCGAATGGCGAACCACTTCAAGATAGGCGTCCGGGTCGCTGTAATCCGCGACCGTGCCAATCAGCCCCATCGGCGTAATTCCGGCAGCGCGCGCTGCGATCAATGATTGCTGTTTGGGATACAAATAACATTCCGGGTCCGGGTTGAACCCCACATCCAATGCAAAATCTTCGCCGCCCAGCAAGACCGTGTAGTTGCGTGGGTGCGCCTTGGCGATTTTATCGATCTGAAAGAATGCATCCGCCGTCTCCACCATCGGCAACAACCAGGTTGATCCTACGTCCATGCCTTGTTTTATTTCGCATTCGGTAACCAATTCAGCAATTAGCTGCACATGTTCAGCGCTTGTGACTTTCGGCAATTTAAGCGCACAAACACCAGGCATTACTGAGGCTTCGATGTCCCGAACCGCTATTTCAATGGGGCGATTGATGCGCACCAGAACATCGGCGCCGTTGCGTGACACCTTTTCCACCGCTTCGCCGATCAGGGTCCGCGCGGTGTCTTTTTCAGCTGGCGTCACACTGTCTTCCAAATCAAGAATAACGCCGTCGGCCCCGCGTTCATGCGCCTTGTCGACATACCGATCCACATTCACAGGGACGTAAAGAAGCGAACGCCATACAGGCTTTTCATTATTGGTTTTCATTATTAATTCCCCCCTAATTACGTTGTGTCGTATTATTAGATGACGCCGCGCGCCGCCAGATCGCTGAGATCCTGAGCCGACAGGCCCAGCGCGCCCAGAATTTCCGAATTATGTTCTCCCAATTCCGGGGCGCGGCGTTTGAACCCACCCGGCGTCCCTGACAATTTAGGCACAATGTTGTGCATCGGCACCGATCCCATTTCATCATCAGGCAGATCGACAAGTATTTCGCGTTCCTTAAAGTGCGGATCATCCACGATTTGCGCGATGTCGTAGACTGGCGCGACGGTAACTTGTTCGCGTTCGAACACTTCCATACATTCATCCAAGTTACGCGCGCCAATCCACCCACCGACGACCGCATCAACCTCGTCGCGGTGTTTCACCCGGTCAGCGTTCGTCTTGAATTTTGGGTCGTCATTCATATCGGCGCGCCCAATGGTGCGAAAAATTCGCTCCGCCATGGATTGCATCGATCCGGACATGGCCAGCCATTTGCCGTCCTTGGTCGCATAAACATTGCGTGGGGAGGCCGTGTTGGATCCGCTGCCAACCCGGTCGCGAACGTTGCCGGTAATTTTATGCCAGGCTGCTTCGGCGCCTAAAATGGAATGGATTGGCTCCAACAGCGATAGATCAATAACCTGACCCTCGCCGCCCTTCATTTCAATTTCCCGAAGCGCGATCATTATCGCCATGGCACCGTATATGCCCGCGATCATGTCGGCCATAGCGAGCGGCGGCAGCACCGGTTCGCGATCCCCAAACCCATTTCGATAGGCGAACCCAGACATTGCTTCAACCAAAGTGCCGAAGCCCGGACGATGTCTGTAAGGCCCGGTCTGCCCAAACCCGGACACACGCACCAAAATCAACCGCTTGTTGCGTGCCGACAGTACATCGGGGCCAAGGCCCATTTTTTCCAACGTGCCGGGCCGGTAATTTTCGATCATCACATCCGCGGACTCGACAAGCTGCAGCAACATGTCCCTGGCTTGTTCTTCTCGCAAATTCAACGAAATGCTTTTCTTGTTACGCGCATAGACTTTCCAGTTGACCGGCACGCCGTCGGTCATCCAGGCCCGCAACGGGTCGCCATCACCGACGGGTTCAACCTTGATGACCTCCGCGCCATAGTCGGCGAGTTGAAGACTGACCATATTACCCGCCACCAAGCGGGATAAATCCAGCACACGCACACCGTCCAGCGGCCCCACAAACGACTCATCGAATTGCCGCATTCAGCGCTCCCCCTTGATCTCTCAATATCCATCACACAAAATTCGCAATCAATGGCTTACCGCCATCGGACCCTGAATTGCAATGGTCATCTCGGCGTGGTCTGAGGATGATTTAAAATGTATCGTCGCCAAATTCAGCAGAGAATTCGGCTTTAGTGCAAACATCCGCCACTTCGTCGATGGAACCGCGAGAAACACATCAAGGAAGGTGCGTAGGCAATCAACTCTTCGCCGCTGTCCTGCAAAGGCATGGCATAGTACAGCCTCAGCGCCCGAAACAATCCCAATAGCCGTTGCCAAAGTACGGCGCAAAAATGGAATTCATTTCAGGCAGCCATGAACGTAAAAGGTATCTGCTCTCTGGTCATTGAACGGACACGAATACCAACGAGCATTGATTAGAACTCCAAATGGGGAATTCTCAAACGTCGCCAATTCTAGCTCAATGAGGAGCACTGATTCGGGGGCTTGCGATGAGCAGAGCTATTGCTTCTCGCTTAAATCTCGTCCCAGGTCGCGCCGGGCGCCCACGCCGCGCAATCCTCGACCACACCGGATGGCACACCACTGGCAAGCTTATCTCACCACCCAACATCACGCTTCTGCTATTACCGCCCCGAGCGCCCAAATTGAATCCTGTCGAAACCATTTGGCAGTTCATACGCGACAGTTGCTTATCAAGCAGGATATTCAAACCCTATGATGAGATTGTCGCGCTCTGTTGCGAGGCCTGGAACAAACGCATCGACCAGCCCTGGAAGGTCATGTCCATCGGACGGCGAAAATCGGCATATGGGCTCTAATTAATGTTCGTTGGTATAACTTCAATGGGGTTAGCGTGATCAATAAAAAACGATCTTGAAATTATTCACAATATTATATCATTGGAGTCCTGGGCTAATCAGCCCCTCAGCCTTTAAAAGAGAATCTTATTCCAACCTGTCCTGGCGGACTCCCGGAAAGTTTGCTGCTTTTAACCCACCATAAACGACCGAAACAACGTCACCTTCTCCAAGCGACCTTTGGCTTTCGGCCAGACCAGATAATAGGACCGGCCGCTGGCGACCGCGCCGCCATAAGGCGACATCAAGCGCCCCGCCGCCAGATCAGACTCAACCGATGGTTTTGGCACAATGGCGTAACCCTGTCCTTGAATCGCCGCTTCAATCGCCAGCGCCGGGTCATCATACAAGGGGCCCGCCAAATTATCGACTTCCGATACGCCGGATGCGGCGAACCACCCCGTCCAGGCCGTTGGGTATCCAACAATGTGAAGGAGAGTTTCACCGGTCAACGCCGCCACATCGCCAGGCGGCGTCAAATCCGGACCGCAAACGACAATCAATTCTTCACGTAATATTTCGATCATCGACAGGCTGGGACTTTGCGCGGCGTCCCCCAACACGGCGATATCGATTCCCCCGCCATGCATCTCATCAGCGGACCCAAGCACGCGAAGATGAACCGAAACGGCACGATGGGCGCGTTGAAATTCCGTCAGGCGTTGTACCAACCAACGGCTGGCATCATTGGTTGCGCCGATGGTCAGGACTGAATGGTCGGGTCGTTGCATGATTCGCGCCGCCGCCGATTCGATCCCCGCCAGCGCCTGGCGGGAATCTTCCGCGAATTGCGCGCCAGGATACGTCAACGCAATGCCGCGTCCAACCCGGCGGAATAAGCGACGTCCCAGATACGCCTCCAGCGTCGAAATTTGTCGGCTCACCGCGCCTTGCGTAACGCCCAATTCGTTGGCAGCCTTGGTGTAGCTCAGCAGCCGCGCGGCGCTTTCAAAGGCGCGCACAGCATTTAGCGGCGTTTGGCGGGTTTTTTCAATATCCTTCATTTAGTAATCCATGAGAATTTCTCATACTATAACGGAAAATTCACGGATTGTCTACGCACCCTGTATTCCCGCAATATTAGGTTATTGAACCTTCGGGTGGATTTAGGACGCACCTCGACTATGAACGAATTAAAAAACATGTACCAAGAACGCCGCATCGCTTTTGTGCAGGCGGGCTGGCATGAAGATATTGTTGATGAGGGCCGAAAATCATTTCTGGCTGCGATCAAGGCGTGCGGCGCGCAGGCGTTGCCGATCGACATCTATGACGCACCGGGCAGTTATGAATTACCGCTGCAAGCCAAATTTTTAGCGAAGTCGGGACGCTACGCCGCCATCGTCGCCGCCGGTTTTGTCGTTGATGGCGGGGTGTACCGACACGACTTTGTCGCCGCAACGGTGATTGACGGCCTGATGCGCGTACAGCTGGACACCAGCGTTCCCGTTATTTCCATGGTGTTAACGCCGCATCATTTTCATGAAAGCAACGACCATCGCCAATTTTTTCTGGATCACTTCAAAATGAAAGGTGCCGAGACAGCCTCCGCTTGCCTGCGCACCATTGCCGCCCTGGAAAAAATCTCCGCCCAATCTGCAAAACAAGTTCTATAGAAACGCTGGCAACACTCTCTCGGTAAACTTCACGAAGGAACTGTGGCTCAACGGCGCGATCATCAGATATTCCATCGAATTGATTTCACGCAACCGCTTGATGTCGTCGATAACCTTTTCCGGCGTGCCGCACAGCGCCACTTCCTTGACGTAGCGCTCAACGGGGTCTTCCGCGCCCTTCACGGCGGCGGTGATAGTGTCGATGGACTCGTTTTTTTCCCCGCCACCCGCCACGGCGCCGCTAACATTTTTATTTTTCCGCAGATACGACCCAAACATAAATTCGGCGCCCCGCCGCCCGATATCTTCGCCCTCCTGCTGGGTGTCACCCAACGCAACCGTACGCGCCATGGGAATGTCCCGTCCAGCAATGGAAAATCCAGCCGCTTCAAGTTCCGATTTGTAATAGCCACGATTTTCACGGATTTCAGTATGGGTCGAGTGCGGCGACATCATGATGGAATGCCCGCATTTCGCCGCCCAGGACATGGCACCTTGCGATGACGCCGCTATCCACACTGGCATCGGGTCTTGATGCGGTTTTGGCAGCACTTCGACGTTATCGAATTGCCAGAATTTGCCGTTATAGGTGACCTTTTCATTATTCCAAGCCGCCAACACGATTTCCACGCTTTCCCGAAATTTATCATAGCTATCTTTGGGTTCAACACCAAACACCTGGTGCTCCGTCGGGTCGAACCCGCGTCCCGCGCCCCAATTCACACGACCGCCAGAAATAACGTCCAACAACGCCACTTCTTCAGCCAACCGTAGCGGATGATAGAACCCCGCCAACGACACCGCCGTCCCAATGCGCAGCCGTTTGGTGTGCGCGGCAATATGGGTGCCCATGATATGCACCGACGGGCAGACGCTATACGTGCTGAAGTGATGTTCCGCCAGCCAGACCGCGTCATAACCAGTTTCATCCATGATCTTCATGCGTTCAAACGCGCGATCATAAACGGTAGGCAACGGTACACGGCGGCCTGGCCAGCTGAAAAACTGCAAAACACCAAATTTCAAAGCGAAAAACTCCCTAACAAAATCCGGGTAAATCGCGCGTTTTCATCTGGGCTTGACGGCCCTCGCGCGCATATAATGTATTACGATGACACAGACTGCCGGAACCCTCCCTCCCCCGCAAGCCTCCAACGCGGCCTGCGATAATTCGCTCGCACCTTTGGCCAAAGAAGTCCGTGGCGAAGGCGGCCAGCCGTTCGAGCTCGTCTCCGACTATGAACCCGCGGGCGACCAACCCCAAGCGATCGACCAATTGATCCTGGGGCTGGAACAAGGCGACCGTGATCAGGTGTTGTTGGGCGTGACAGGATCTGGAAAGACCTTCACCGTCGCCCAAACCATCCAGCGCCTGCAACGCCCGGCCCTTGTCCTCGCGCCAAACAAAACGCTGGCGGCGCAGTTGTATGGGGAGATGAAAAATTTTTTCCCTAATAACGCCGTCGAATATTTCGTCTCCTATTACGATTACTACCAACCCGAAGCTTATGTGGCACGTTCGGACACTTATGTGGAGAAGGAATCGTCGGTCAACGAACAGATCGACCGTATGCGCCACGCCGCCACCCGCTCGTTGTTGGAACGCGACGACGTCATCATCGTAGCGTCTGTGTCTTGTATCTATGGCATCGGCGCGGTCGAGACTTATTCCAAAATGACGGTCACCGTCGAGGTCGGTATGAATGTCGATCCACGCAAGATCATGAAGCAATTGATTGAACTGCAATACAAACGCAACGACAACAACTTCTATCGCGGCATGTTTCGGGTGCGCGGCGACACCATTGAAATATTCCCCGCCCACTACGAAGATCGCGCCTGGCGTTTATCAATGTTCGGTGACGAAGTTGAATCCATCGACGAATTCGATCCTCTGACCGGCGACAAAACGACATCTCTGGAGTCTATAAAACTTTACGCCAACAGCCACTATGTCACGCCCCGCCCAACGCTGTTGCAGGCCATTGCCGGTATTAAAGCGGAACTCAAGCAACAGCTCGAATTCCTGAACAACGAAGGCAAGTTGCTGGAGGCGCAACGATTGGAGCAACGCACCAGGTTTGATGTCGAGATGATCGAAGCGACGGGCGTGTGCGCGGGTATCGAAAACTATTCGCGCTATTTATCGGGCCGCAACGCCGGCGAACCACCGCCCACCCTGTTCGAGTATTTGCCCGACAACGCCATCCTGATGGTCGATGAAAGCCACGTCACCGTGCCGCAGCTGGGCGGCATGTACCGAGGCGATTTTAATCGTAAATCAACGTTGGCTAATTACGGGTTTCGATTGCCGTCTTGCCTGGACAATCGACCACTCAAATTCGAGGAATGGGAGGGCATGCGCCCCCAGACCATCTTCGTCTCGGCAACGCCAGGTCCTTGGGAACTGGAACGCACCAGCGGCGTTTTTGTCGAACAACTCGTCCGTCCTACCGGGTTAATCGATCCGGTCTGTCATATCCGACCCACCGAACATCAGGTCGATGATCTTTTGGCCGAATGTAAATTATGCGTCCAGGCCAACGAACGCGTATTAGTGACAACGCTGACCAAGCGCATGGCCGAAGACCTGACCGAATTCATGATCGAAGCCGGGCTCAAAGTCCGCTACATTCACTCCGACGTGGAAACACTGGAGCGGATCGAGATCATCCGTGACTTGCGGCTGGGCGTGTTCGACATCCTGGTCGGCATCAATTTGCTGCGCGAAGGCCTCGATATTCCCGAATGCGCGCTGGTGGCGATCCTTGACGCCGACAAGGAAGGCTTCCTGAGGTCACGCACATCACTGGTCCAAACCATCGGCCGCGCCGCGCGCAACATTGATGGCCGCGTCATTTTGTACGCCGACAATATGACCGGCTCGCTGACCTACGCGTTGGAGGAAACCAACCGGCGGCGCGAACGCCAACAAGCCTATAACGCTGCCCACGGCATCACACCGGAAAGCGTGCGCAAACAAATCTCCGATATTATCGGTTCAGTGTACGATCGTGACCATGTGACCGTTGACCTGGGCGATGCTAATATGGCGCATTTGGTGGGAATGGACGTCAAAACCTACATCGCCGCGTTGACCGCAAAAATGCGAATGGCGGCAGCCGATTTGGAGTTCGAGGAAGCTGCCCTACTGCGCGACGAAATTATGCGTCTGGAAGCCTTTGATCTAGATATGCCCGTTGATGCGGCGCCCGTGAACATTAAAATCGCAGCGTCGATACAGTCGGCCCCGAAAGCGTTAGGCCCCAAAAAGCGACCACGCAATCGTGGCGGACACCGGGGTGGCGGACGGGGCCGCGCCCGCAATGTATGATGATGCCATGACCATCCCCCGCATTGCTCTGATCACCGGCGCCGCCAAACGCATTGGGCGCGCCATCGCATTGGACCTCGCCCGCCACGGATGGACGATTGCGCTGCATTACAACACCTCGACCGAAGACGCCGAGTCGGCGCGCCAAAAAATCGAATCGGCAGACGGAAAGGTCACGCTGTTCCAGGCGGATTTGGCGCAAGAACCCGACACCCAGCGCCTATTCGATGCCGTCCACGAACAACTCGGTCCCATCGGCTTGCTCGTCAATAACGCCTCCCGATTCGAACGTGACGATGTTCACACGGTGACCCGGAACGGATGGGACGCGCATATGGAAATTAATTTGCGCGCACCGTTCGCCCTGTCACAACGTATGGTCGCCGCACTACCGGAAAACCAAACCGGCGTCATCGTCAATATCCTCGATCAACGTGTGTGGAACCTGCCACCCGGTTTTACTAGCTATACCCTGAGCAAAGCCGGATTATGGACCTTGACCCGCACGCTGGCGCTGGCGCTGGCGCCACAAATCCGCATCAACGCCATCGGCCCGGGCCCGACAATGCCAAGCTTCCGCCAGACCAGCGAGCAATTCGCGATGCAGCAAGCTTCTGTCCCTCTAAAACATGGCGCAACCCCAGACGAAGTTTGCGCCGCCGTTCGCTACATCGTTGAAACCCCGTCGATGACAGGCCAAATGATCGCATTGGATGGCGGCCAACATCTTGGTTGGACCCACTCTGGCGACGACGCTGCTATAGAAGAATAAGGCCGGGCCATTAACCAAACATTCCGTAACGGCACATGAACCGTTCCGTGCAAACAATTGAAGAAAAAGGCAGAGTGTGGGAAACTAAGGCCAAATAAATTGCACTCCTCCGTAAGTCTCAAATGCTGTCAAGCGCTGATTCCAAAGGAGTTTGACATGTTAACATTATGTTCAAGATTTATTTTAAAAATTTTCTTTATTTTCAATATTTTAATATTTATGCATAAAAAATGAGCAGGCAGTTTAAAGCCCCGTGTTCCTTGAATGAAATGGCGCACATGCTTTCTTTTCAACAACGTTATCCACAGGACTCGTGGATATCATTTGGAACAGACGGATTTCCACGTTTGTTGGGTATTTCCGAATAGATGCAAAATGAATTGCGCGCTAAGGACGCACATGGCCGATAATCAAAATTCGACGGACAAAACAGCGCGCAAGTCAATGACGACAGACCGCGAAGCCAAAAACGTGCTGGAACGCGGCGTTAAGGTGATTCGAGATTGCCTAGCGACTCTGCCAGGCGTCCCCGGCGTCTACCGTATGCTGAACGGGCGCGGCGACGTCTTGTATGTCGGTAAAGCGGGTCGGCTGAACCGACGTGTCGCCGCCTACACAATGCCGTCCAAATTACCGGTCCGTCTGCAACGGATGATTTCGGAAACCGAATCGATGGAAATCGTCACCACTCACACCGAAGTGGAGGCGCTACTTCTCGAATCGAATCTGATCAAAAAAATGCGACCACGGTACAATGTCCTACTTCGTGATGACAAAACATTCCCCCATATCCTCATCACACGTGACCAGGATTATCCGCAAGTCATCAAGCATCGTGGTGCGCAAAAACGACAGGGCCATTATTTTGGCCCCTTCGCGTCGGCTGGCGCAGTCAACCGATCCATCGCGACGTTGCAACGCGCGTTTCTGCTGCGCAACTGTTCCGATGGCGTCTTCAACAACAGGCGTCGACCCTGTTTGCAATATCACATCAAACGATGCAGTGCGCCTTGCGTGGAACGGATCACGTTGGAGGAATATCGAGGCCTCGTAGAAGAAGCGCGTGAGTTTCTCGCCGACGGCAGCCGAGCTATTCAGGAAAAACTCGTCGGGCAGATGCAGCTTGAAAGCGACAACCTGAAATTCGAAGCGGCGGCACGGACCCGTGACCGCATTCATGCGCTGACCCAGGTGCAGGCCCATCAGGACATTAATTTATCCGGCATAGAGGACGCGGATGTCATTGCCTTGCACCAGGACCGTGGGCAATCCTGCGTTCAAGTGTTCTTCTTTCGTGGCGGCCGGAACTATGGCAATCGCGCCTATTTCCCCAGCCACGACCGGAAACTTGAACCCGATGAGGTTCTGGCGGCGTTCGTCGGACAGTTTTATGACGATAAACCGCCGCCTCGCACAATCCTGTTAAGCCATGACATTCACGAACGCACCTTGATCACCGAAGCGCTATCGCAACGCGCGGGCCGCAAAGTCCAAGTGTCAACACCTAAGCGCGGCGTCAAGCTTAAACCTGTGGAACACGCGTTGACGAACGCGCGTGACGCCTTGGCGCGCCGCCACGCCGAGAGCGCATCACAGCGTCGCTTGCTGGAAGCGCTCGCCGCACGTCTTGATATGGAGACGCCGCCCACCCGGATCGAGATTTACGACAATAGCCATATCCAAGGAACCAACGCAGTTGGCGCTATGGTCGTCAGCGGGCCGGACGGTTTCGTAAAAGCCGCCTACCGCAAATTCAACATTAAAACAGTTGGCCAACCGGACGGGGCAACCTCACAAACCGCGGCACCCTTGGACGATATGGAAAAGGACCCTCTCGCGAACGCCAAAGGCGGCGACGACTACGCCATGATGCGTGAAGTGTTGACCCGCCGGTTCATGCGCGCCTTGAAGGAGGACCCGGATCGCACCGCCGAGACCTGGCCAGACCTAATCATGATCGACGGCGGCCCCGGCCAAACCGGCATCGCCCACGACGTATTGAACGAATTGGGGATCGACGATATCGCTGTGTTGGGTGTTGCAAAGGGACCAGACCGCGACGCAGGCCGCGAACATCTATACCGACCTGGCGAACCGGCGTTCATGTTGCCAATCCGTGATCCGCTGCTGTATTTCATTCAACGGCTACGCGACGAAGCCCACCGATTCGCTATTTCAACGCATCGCGCGCGGCGCTCCAAAGCCATCAGCGCCTCGCCGCTTGATGAAATTTCCGGCGTTGGCGCAAAACGAAAAAAGGCGCTTCTGCTACATTTCGGCTCGGCGCGGGGCGTAGCCGGCGCTGGCCTGTCGGATTTGGCCGCAGTGGAGGGCATCAGCACGGCTGTGGCCGAGAAAATTTATGGCCATTTCCACACCGGTCGTTAGAATGAACCCAAGTGCGCAATACCGTAATAATTCCAGACAACCGTCGGCCCCAAGGGCCTGCCGCCGAAGGCCAAATTATGATTACCAGCCTTCCTAATCTCCTGACCTTGTCCCGTATCGGGGTGATTCCCGCGATCGTAGCGTTGTTCTGGGTTGAAGGCGACACCGCACGGTGGGTGATGCTGGGGGTGTACACGGTGGCGTGCGTCACCGATTTTTTCGACGGTTACTTTGCGCGCTCTATGAAAATCCAATCCAACCTCGGCCAGTTTCTTGACCCTGTCGCCGACAAATTACTCGTTGGCGCACTGATCTTTATGCTTGTCGCATTCGACAGGCTATCCGGGCTCGCCATTCTGCCAGGCCTAATCATACTATGTCGGGAAATACTCGTGTCCGGCCTGCGTGAATTTCTGGCCGAACTCCGCGTCGGAATGCCGGTCAGCAAGCTCGCCAAATGGAAAACGACGATTCAAATGCTCACGCTCGGGTTTCTCATTGTCGGCGACGCCTCACCCGACGCCATTCCATCCATCATGATCGGCGAAACCGGCATTTGGGTAGCGGCGGTTTTAACCCTGGTTACCGGCTATGATTACCTCCGCGTGGGTCTGGTCCATATTACTAAAGAAGATGAGCGGCGGGAGAACAACATGAACAGCAGCGACGATTCACCACGCGCAAAGAACATCGAAGAAACAAGCTGATAGGGTATCGACGACAGCATGAAAGTATTTGGACTTTCCGGATGGAGCGGTAGTGGGAAAACCACGTTAATGGCGAAATTGCTGCCGGAGTTGATTTCAAGAGGGCTGAAGGTTTCGACGATGAAACACGCCCACCACGACTTCGACGTCGATACGCCAGGCAAGGACTCCTATGTCCATCGGGAATCCGGTGCCACGGAAGTCATGATCGGCTCCGCAACCCGTTGGGCGCTTTTACATGAAGTCCGCGACGAGCCAGAGCCAGATTTTGACTCGCTGCTGGCGGTCATGACGCCGGTGGACCTTTTGTTAATTGAAGGCTTCAAAAGACACGGCCACTCAAAGCTAGAAATTTATCGAAAGGGAAGCGACAACCTATTCCTCCATAATAATGATCCCGAAATCGTCGCCATTGCCAGCGATGGCAACCTCGACGACGGCGACCCCAACGGCGCTGATTCCGACAGGCTGCCCTTGCCAGTCCTGGATTTAAATAATCCGGCGGCCATTGCGGATTTCATCCTAGACCACACAGGTCTGTCCAAGAAGGCCTCGCACAATGGCGCAACTTAGCGACGACTGCTTCGTACCCGGCGGCGACATGATGACAGTCGCAGCAGCCCAGAAGGCCTTGCGCCAGCGTATCTCCACCGCCGTTGAAACAGAAACGGTCGCGTTGCGCGCAGCAGGCGGCAAAACCCTTGCCGAAGACGTAACCGCGTCGCTCAACGTTCCCGCGCACGACAATTCCGCCGTTGATGGATACGCCGTCTATTTTGATGATCTTGATGCAAGCCAGGAAACCCGTCTGCCCCTCACCGGGCGCGTGGCGGCGGGCCATCCACTGGATCGCGCCGCTGCAACAGGTGAAGCGATTCGCATCTTCACCGGTGCGCCTATGCCGAGTGGGGACGGCGCCCCAGGCCCCGACACTGTCTTGATGCAGGAAGATTGTAGTGAAGACGGAGACTACGTCATTATTCAACCCGGCATCAAACGTGGCGCCAACCGACGGTTTGCGGGCGAAGACATTCGCAAAGGTGAAGAGATTTTGTCTACGGGAGTCCGGTTGCAACCCCAAACAATTGGATTGGCGGCGTCCGTCGGCCGGCAAACGCTACGCGTCTATAAGCCTCTGCGGATCGCCGTGTTTTCAACCGGCGACGAGGTCCGCGAACCGGGCGAAGCGCTGCCAGCGGGCGCAATATACGATTCGAACCGCTTTACACTGATGGCGGCGTTGGCGCGACTGGGGTGTCAGGCGACCGACCTTGGCATTCTTCCCGACCGCCTGGAAACTATTCAAACCGCGATCGGCGAGGCCGCGCTCACCCACGACCTACTGTTGACATCAGGCGGCGTGTCCTTGGGCGACGAAGATCACGTCAAAACCGCCGTCAATGCACAAGGCTCGCTGGACTTCTGGAAGCTCGCGATCAAACCGGGACGTCCCGTCGCATTAGGCCGCATCGAAACATCAAACGGTGCCACACCCATCGCCGGGTTGCCCGGCAACCCGGTCGCCGTCATGGTGACGTTTCTGATGATCGCGCGACCTCTCATATTGTTGTTGTCGGGATGCCGGGACATTGACCCCATCCGCTACCGCGTTCAGTCGGGGTTTGAATATAAAAAAAAGAAAAACCGCCGTGAATTCGTGCGCGCGCGCATTAAATCCGATGATAACGGTGTCCCGATAGCGCAAATGCATGGCCGCGGCGGCGCCGGTGTTCTGTCTTCGCTTGTCGGCGCCGACGGGTTGGTTGACCTGCCGGAAGACTCGACCCATCTGGATGTGGGGGGGATGGTCGACTTCCTGCCCTTTGCGGAGGTCATGACATGAAAATTCTATATTTCGCCTGGCTGCGCCAACGAATTGGCGTGGGAGAGGAAGTCATCAAGGCGCCAGAGGGCGTCACAGACGTCAGGACCCTGGTCGAATGGTTGCGTCAACGTGGACCGAAATACACCGAGGCGCTCGCTGACATAGAAGCATTTCGCGTCGCGGTGAACCAAGAATTCGGCGACATGGACACAGTGTTGGAGGGGGATGAGGAAATCGCGTTCTTTCCGCCCATGACGGGCGGCTGACATGACGATACGGGTTCAGCAAAAAGATTTTGACGTCGGAGCAGAACTCGATGCGTTGAGCGCGGGCAATACAAATGTCGGCGGCGTCACAAGCTTTACGGGATTGGTTCGCGATATCGTGGGATCGTCTCAATCTCGCGGGGGAGCCATGACGCTGGAACATTACCCCGGCATGACCGAAAAAATGTTGGTTGAAATCGACGCCGAAGCGCAATCGCGCTGGCCGCTGGAAGCAAGCTTGATCATACACCGTTACGGTCGGCTGGAACCCGGCGACAGAATCGTTCTGGTCGCCGCCGCCAGCGCCCATCGCGCCGCCGCATTTGAGGCCTGCGAATTCCTGATCGATTGGCTTAAAACCAAGGCGCCTTTCTGGAAACTGGAAGAGACCGCCGATGGTGAGGCCGATTGGGTTGAAGCCCGCGACAGCGACGATCGCGCGGCGCAACGATGGAATTCAAATGGCTGAGTTGATTAATCTCCGCCAATTTAAGAAAGCCAAGGCTCGCCAGGCTAAGGCCGATACCGGGCAACGCAATCGTGTGAAATTTGGTCGCACCGCAGCCGAAAAACAGACTGCGGACTTGGACCGTAATCGTGAAACCACATTTCTGGATGGGGTCCACAAGGACACGCCGCGCGATACCGACGAATAAATTTTATCTGGGAGGAGCCATTCCATGCGAACTGGCGAATATATTTACCCCGAAACCAACCGTGTACTGTTTGGCGACCCCTTTGCCAACGCTGCATTGCGTGAGGCTGACCGGTTGGGCGCGCACCGGGTCTTCGTAATCTCCAGCGGCACTTTGTCGCGCACGACCGATGTCATCGACCAACTCCGCGCTGTTCTAGGCAACCGCTTCGCTGGATTACGCGATCAAATGGCGGCCCATACGCCGCGCACCGATGTTGTCGAAGCCGCAAACGCAGCGCGCGATGCCGGCGCCGATTTGATCCTGACAATCGGCGGTGGATCGGTGACTGATGGCGGCAAGATGGTCGTTCTATGCCTGGCCAATGGTGTTTCAGACCCGGCTATGTTAGATAATTTTCGCACCAAAATCGCCACGGACGGCAGCCAGGTCCAGCCGGATATCGCCGCGCCCACCGTGCGGATGATGACCATCCCAACGACGCTTTCAGCGGGCGAATTCAACTTTTCCGCTGGGTGCAGTGACACCGAACGTGGGGTCAAACATATGTATCGCCACCGCATGATGGCACCCATCAGTATCATTCTGGACCCGGCAATCACGATACATACACCGCAGTGGCTCTGGCTTTCCACAGGCATTCGCGCCGTTGACCATGCGGTAGAGGATCTATGTTCCCGCCACGCGCAGCCCTTCGCCGACGGCGCCTCCATTCAAGCCCTGAAACTGTTGGGCCGAGGTCTTCCCGCAAGTCGGGCAAACCCGCAGGACCTGGACGCCCGCCTGGATTGCCTGACCGGCTGCTGGCTGTCGATGACCGGGTCCGCCGCTGGGGTGACGAAAGGTGCCAGCCATGGCATCGGCCATGTCCTGGGCGGGACCGCCCATGTACCGCATGGCCACACGTCGTGTGTCATGTTACCCAACGTCTTGCGTTACAATCATTCGGTCAACGCTGATCAGCAAGCGATGGTCGCCGACGCGTTAGGTCGGCCTGGGGAAGCCGCCGCCACGGTCGTCGGCGATTTGATCTCCTCGCTGGACCAACCCCGGACCCTACGCGATGTCGGCGTCACCGAGGACCAGCTCGACACCATAGCAAGCCACGCAATGCACGACCGCTGGGTTCACACCAACCCGCGCAAGATATCGTCGGCCAGCGATATCCGCGACATTCTCGATCTTGCGTGGTAAGGCGCGCTACGCCGCGTTGAGGGTCGCCGGAACCTCCAAACGCACTTCCTTGTCATAGTCTTCCAACAAGGTGCGGGTGATGTCACCCGGCGTGAATTTGTAGTCGTTAATTTCGCGCACCGGCGTCACTTCAACTGCCGTGCCCGTCAGGAAAACTTCGGACGCCTCCGCCAATTCTTCCGGCTTGATGTGCCGTTGGACAATTTCGTACCCGCGCTTTTTCGCCAATGCTATAACCGTGCGCCGGGTAATACCGTCCAGAAAACAATCTGGCTCCGGTGAATGTATTTTTCCGTCCGGCATCACCATAAACAAATTAGCACCCGTGGCCTCGGCGATATACCCGCGATAATCCAGCATCAACGCATCGTCGAACCCATTGGCTTCCGCCTCATGTTTTGACAGCGTGCAGATCATGTAAAGCCCCGCCGCCTTAGTATGGCACGGAATAGTCATTGGATCGGGGCGCCGCCATTTCGCCCATTGCATCCGAATGCCGGCCATGCGGTCGGCGAAATATTCCGGCCATTCCCACGCCGCAATAGCGACGTTGATGCGCGCCGATTGCGCCGACACGCCCATCATTTCCGATCCGCGCCAGATCACCGGGCGGACATAGCCGTCCGTGATGCCCTGCACCTCGATAAGCTTGTCACAGGCAGCATTCATTTCTGCCGGCGTATAAGGAACATCCATGCCCATGACATCCGCGCCATTGAACAAACGTTCGGTATGTTCCACCAGTTTGAAAATGCGCCCATTATACGCCCGTTCACCTTCGAACACGCAAGAGGCATAATGCATCGCGTGCGTCAGGACATGCGTCGTCGCTTCTTTCCATGGAACCAACGCGCCGTTATACCAAATATGACCTGGTTGATCGTCGAAACCTTCCATCAGTCATTCCTCCAAAACTGCGGCACCCCACACAGGCCCTGCACATTATGTTGTCCATCAAGAAATCGGCTGAATGTTACAAAATTAGAAATTTTACTGTAACAAACTACCGCTCTGTATATCTTGTTGGTAACATCTCTAACCATTTATATCAATAATACTGACATATATTTATCCAAAGGCCCGCCATGTCGCGTAATCCACCCGAAAACACCGGTCCTGCCGAAACGGAATTGCGCCAGGCGATAGAGTTGTTGTTCTACGCGTACCGAGATTTCATTGCTGAACCCGACGCCATGCTGGCGCACCACAATCTAGGACGCGCCCATCACCGCACCATTTATTTCATCGGCCGCTACCCGCACATTACAGTGAATGAGCTTCTAGACATTCTGAAGATCACCAAACAAAGCTTGAACCGCGTGCTTGGCCAGTTGCTGAACGAAGGCTATGTCATTCAAACCACCAGCGCGCAGGACCGTCGGCGTCGCTTGATGGAATTAACCGAAAAAGGCCGGGGTTTGGAACGACAATTGACCGAAAATCAACGCATTCGCATCGCCCGCGCCTATAAAGACGCTGGCCCGGACGCCGTAGCGGGCTTTCGCAAAATCATGCTGGGCGTAATCACCGACGATAAAGACCGGCACCGGTTCGATCCGCCCAAGACAGTGTAAAGCCACGAATTTTGACGCCAAGGGAGAACGGGACATGCGCCACGCCAAGAATTTGCGTATACTCACCGCATGACGATGCAGGACTTCCCCCATATCCTTGTTGTGGACGATGACAGTCGACTCCGCAGCCTGTTGCGTAAATATCTGATGGAGAGCGACTTTCGCGTCACGGTGGCGGATGGCGCTGAGGCGGCGCGACAACAAATGCGCGGCCTGAAATTCGACCTGATCGTCATGGACCTGATGATGCCCGGCGAAGACGGCATTTCGTTGACCCAATCAATTCGCGAAAATAACGCTGTGCCGATTTTGATGTTGACCGCCATGAGCGAACCCAATGACCGGATCACAGGCCTTGAAATCGGCGCCGATGATTATCTGACCAAACCGTTCGAACCTCGTGAATTGGTCTTGCGCATTCAAGGCATCTTGCGCCGCGCGCAGAGTCCTGTCTCCAGCGCCGCAGCTGTGGCCGTTGAAATTCAACTGGGGGACTTTCGATTCGACCTGGAACGCGAAATGCTCTTCGATTCCGAGGGGCCCCAACGTCTGACCACAATGGAATCGAGCCTGTTGAAAGCCTTGGCGACCAATCCCGGACAGATCATGAGCCGGGAAAATTTGGCAAGTATTTGTGGAATCGACGGTGTCGGGCGCGCCATCGACGTTCAAGTGACGCGACTGCGCCGCAAGATCGAACCAGATTCCCGGACGCCTACTTATTTGCAGACCATTCATGGACGCGGCTATGTACTGCGCCCGGATTAACCAAAAACCCCTTTCCGGTTCGGCGATAACATGAAATTGAACCCCGCATTGTTGTTGAAAAATATTCTGCCACGCACCTTGTTCGGGCGCGCGCTGATCATCATCATTTCGCCACTGATCTTGCTGCAAATCATCAGCACTCATATCTTTTATGATCGCCATTGGGACACCATCACCCGGCGTTTGTCCGCGTCCATCGCCGGAGATATTGTGATGGTGTTGGACCAATTGCGCGACACCCCGGTTACCCAGCCCGCCGCGCAACAACGTATTTTTATCAAGGCGAGCGAGATCTTCGGCTTCACCATTTCCATGCGGCCCGGCGAAATTTTGCCCAACCAACCGCCCAGAAAAGCAGTGAACGCGCGCATTGATAAATTTCTGACGCACGCCATTCGCGAACGCATTCACCACCCCTTCCAACTCGACACATCCTCGTTCAAGGATCAGGTCGTCATCGACATCCAGCTACCCAATGGCGTCATGAGCATCACAGCACCAGGGGAACGGCTGTTCAGTTCGACCACCTATATCTTCATCATGTGGATGGTCGGGTCGTCGCTGATCCTGTTCGCCGTCGCCTCGGTCTTCATGCGCAACCAAGTCCGCCCCATCCGGCGTCTGGCCCAGGCCGTCGACGGCTTCGGCAAAGGCAGGGAGGTCGATGACGACTTCCGCTCTGGCGGCGCCTTGGAAGTGCGCCAGGCCGCCGCCGCCTTTAACTTGATGCGCGAACGCATCCGCCGCCAAATCCGCCAACGCACTGACATGCTGTCCGGCGTCAGCCACGATCTACGCACGCCCTTGACCCGGATGCGCCTGCAACTCGCCATGTTGGGCGAAGGATCGGAAATCGACGATTTACGCGCCGATATCGACGACATGGAAAAAATGATCGACGGCTACCTTACGTTTGCCCGGGGCGAAGGCGACGAGGTCGCAGTGGAAACCGATTTGCCCGCCCTGATCGAAGATTTGGTCCTGGGATGGCGGCGCAACAAGGTGGCCATCGATTACCATGTCGAAGGGCAAATCAAAGCCTGGATGAAACCGAGAGCGCTGCAGCGGTGCCTCGACAATCTGATCGCCAACGCAAACCGGTATGGCGACCATGTCTGGGTCCGCGTAGGTAAACGAGACGACATGACCGAAATCATTATCGACGATGACGGCCCCGGCATTCCGGAAAACGAACGGGAAAAGGCCTTTCGGCCATTCTACCGGGTAGATCAATCCCGCAACCCAGACACCGGTGGCACGGGGCTCGGCCTCGCCATCGCGCGGGGCGTCGCGCGCGCCCATGGCGGCGACATCATCCTGGAAGACTCCCCCCATAACGGCCTGCGCGCCCGGATGCGGCTCCCCCTATAAACCAGGGCTAAGGCGCAATGTTAAGGCTACCTCCTTATAAATGGTTAGCACGGCATCGCATCGGTTAGCTTTTAGCAACGTCACCGTCGCGTCGCCTCAAGTCGATAAACCTAATTAGAATTTTTAGATCTGTAATCTTATAATTTGGAAATTCAAGACCTGACCTGACAAAATAAGTAGCGGCGAGCACGTGGCGGATAGAGAAACTAAAGTCGCGCGCGTGATGCGGTCGCGAAGGCCGCAAATATCTTGTTGCGCGTGGTCGACAGTATCTTGAGTCATACAATGTATCTTTCTTTACATAGTTCCGGCGCACCGCTTGGCGGGCTCCCTACGTCAAAAGGCGTGACAGTAGCCCGCATAGCGATGGCCTTGATATGAAATTGGCTCAACCTGTCAACGACATTGCCTTGATCGTCGCGATGAGGTCTTATCCACCCTTCTAATGCGCCTTTCACAAGGAACCCAAATTTGATGGTGAACGCGACAATGTGGATGCGGCCTTTACGCCTGCGTTATCGAAAGGCCTGAGGCGCATGCTGGCCGCTTTTCGCGTGCGTAGTTACCGGTTTCAATGGCCCGCGGATTTGCTGACGTCCTGGGCATTCGAGATGGAGACTTTGATCCTCGGCTGGTACATGCTAGAGGAAACTGGGTCGGTGACGCTGTTGGCCGTACTGGGCGCGTTGCAATATATGGGCACTTTCATTGCTCCGCTGTTCGGATTGGCGGGAGACCGAATGGGGCGCCGAACCGTGCTGTGCACCATGCGCGTGACCTACTTCACCTTGGCGATTGCAATGATGGCATTCGGCCTGACCGGTGTTCTGACGCCCTATCACGTTTTCGGCTTGGTGTTCCTGATGGGGTTGGTGCGGCCCTCTGATATCGTGCTGCGTAATTCCTTAATTGGCGACACCATGCCCCGGGCAAACCTGACGAACGCCTTGGGGTTTTCCCGCGCAACAGGGGATTCCGCCAAAATTGCCGGGGCGTTAGCGGGAGCGGGTTTACTCTCCACTCTGGGAATCGGCATTACTTATGTATTCATCGCCGGGTTTTATCTGGCCAGCTTCGCCCTTACCTTTGGCGTGACTAAGGTCAGGCCCGATGATGGCGCAACCGACTCCGGCGCATCGCCCTGGCGTGACCTGTTGGATGGGTTGGCCTATGCCTGGAAGACGCCGAATGTGCGAATGATTATGTGGATGGCGTTTCTGGTCAATTTAACCGCGGTTCCATGGACCACTGGTTTGGCCGCCTATCTCGCCAAGGAAATTTTCTTGTTGGATGCAAACGGGTTGGGCCGGATGATCGCTGGATACGCCTGTGGCGCGTTGTCCGGGTCGCTTCTTCTGGCCTGGATCGGCGGGTCCCGCCGCCCGGCGTTGCTGATGTTCGTTGTCGCCATGACCTGGTACGCATTACTTGCAGTCTTAGCGCAAGTGCGGGACCCAGAGACAGGTGCATGGGTGATGGTGGCGATCGGGGCGTGTCACAGCGGCACAATGATCCTCATGGGGGTGGCGCTGATTGGGTGGGCAGAACCTCGATTCCGGGGACGTGTTATGGGTGTCCGTTCGCTGTCGGTCCAAGGCGTACCCTTTGGGTTGTTGGCTGCAGGACCCATTATCGAGATGATTGGATTTTCGCAAACGTTGGAAATATATTGCGCGATTGGCGCGGTAGCGACAGTGTTGCTTGCAATCCAGAATCGCCGTTTTCTTTAAGGTGGCATTTTGTGACACCGCGTTTGTAGGGTATAAAATCGGGCCAATCACAACGGAGGGACATTACGATGGCTGTCGTCGAAACAGAAAAACATGGGCAAATCATGGTGATTCGATTGAATCGCCCCGAACGGTTGAACGCCTTGGGAACCGAACTACGCGCAGGCATGTGCGACGCCTTCGTCGAATTCCAGGACAATTCGGATTTGGAGGTCGCGGTGTTCACCGGTACGGGGCGCGGGTTTTGCGCCGGCGAAGATATGAAGGAATCGCTGAAACGCGGTGCCCCAGGGGGTGATAACCCGCCGCATGAAGACCCATTCATGAACGGAACCCTGGAAAAGCCAGTCATTTGCGCAATCAACGGGTTCGCCATGGGGGGTGGATTCATGCTGGTGGAGCGCACCGATTTGCGGGTGGCCGTGCGCGGCGCCGTTTTTGAAATGTCAGAAGCCAAACGCTGGTTGCTGGGCGGCTACAATCACGGTCATGTCGCCGGGTTGCCCCATCCAATTGCAACCGAAATGGCGCTGGGATTCCGGTTTACGTCTGATCGCCTGCATGAAGTCGGGTTTATCAACCGATTGGTCGACCCGGACGACTTAATGCCAACCGCGTTTGAAATGGCGGAACATATGTTGACCCTGCCGCCCGCCGCGCGCGTCAACACCATCCAGATGATGCGGCAAATGCGACCGGACGTGACGCCGGATATAAAACGTCTGGCCGCCGCGCTGCACGATCACGGGGATAAATCCGACCTGATGGAGTCTCGCGCCGCGTTTGCGGAAAAACGTAAGCCCGCGTTCAAAGGATGGCTGGACCCGGCGGATCGCTACAAAGCGCCAACGATTGAGTCGCTCTCTAAAGAAGGTGGAGAATAGCGGCAGAGGGCTGCAACGTGGGAACGGCGGCAATGTTTTCACATTGCCACCGCCCATTCAGGGGACCGCCCCATCCAAGGGGGAGGGACAGGTCGGCGTCAGTCCGTCGGTACCCGGCCACCGAATGTGCATTAAATTGCGATCCTGTATAACGCTAATATCGCTGATCGGGCGCTTCGTTGCAGTGACGAGCGCCACGCAGGTACATTTTTATCCAAATTTCGTGAAATAGCATAATGAAAGACAAACAGGCGCGAAAGACCCAGCCCCGCAAGGCTAAACCCCTTACGGAGACGCGGCTGCGGAATATCGCGCTGCAC
>JAPKDL010000103.1 GCA_028822585.1 Alphaproteobacteria bacterium
CCGCGGGCCCAACCGCGGGCGACGGGCGAAACGTCCTGAACCATGCAAAAAACAACAGGCCAAATAGGATCATGAATACCCAAACTGGATCAAAACCGACCGTGGCGCTGTTCGTCACCTGTCTGGTCGATCTGTTTCGCCCCAATGTCGGGTTCGCTGCGATTGAATTGCTGGAGCGCGCGGGGTGCGACGTGTCGGTTCCTGAGGCGCAGACCTGCTGCGGGCAGCCGGCTCATAACAGCGGCGATGCGGCGAATGCGAAAGCCATCGCGCGACAGGTGATCGACGCGTTCGTTGGGTTTGATTATGTGGTCGCGCCGTCGGGGTCTTGCGCGGGGATGCTCTGCAAACATTATCCGGATTTGTTCGCTGACGATCCCGATATGGCCGTAAAGGCGCAGGACCTTGCGCGCCGAACCTATGAACTCATGGCGTTTCTGGTTGATGTTCGTGGCATGACGCAGGTTGATGCGGCGTTTGACGGGACGGTGACCTACCATGATTCCTGTGCGGGATTACGCGAACTCAGCGTCAAGAAACAACCCCGCGCCTTGTTGTCGAATGTCGAGGGGCTGACCTTGACCGAAATGACCGGTCCAGAAATTTGTTGCGGGTTCGGCGGCACGTTTTGCATCAAATACCCCGATATCTCCAACCAGATGTCGTCTAATAAGACGGAGGATATTGCGGCCACGGGGGCCGGAACTATTCTCGCGGGCGACTTGGGGTGTCTGTTAAATATTGCGGGCAAACTGAAACGCGAAGGTTCGTCAGTTCGCGCTCGACACGTTGCGGAAGTGCTGGCGGGCCAATGTGATGCGCCCGCCATTGGTGAAGAGGAGGCTTGATATGGAATCGACGTCCCACCGTTTCCCCGAGAACGCCCGGGCGGCGCTGACGAACGAGGCGCTGCAATCGGCGCTCGGCAAACTTGAAACCGGGTTCGTCGTCAACCGCGCCACCGCTGCCGGGCGTCTGCCGGAATTCGAAGCGCTGCGCGACCAGGCCCGTGACATCAAAAATCATACGCTGGCGCATCTAGATTATTATCTGGAGGCGTTTGAAGCGAAGGTTATTGAAAACGGTGGTCACGTTCATTGGGCATCCACGGCGGCGGAGGCGCGGCAAATCATTCTCGACATTTGCCGGACGGTGGACGCGAAGACGGTCACCAAAGGCAAGTCGATGATCGCGGAGGAAATCGCGCTGAACGATTACCTGGCCGAAAACGGTGTCGAGCCCATTGAAACCGATTTGGGTGAATACATCATTCAGTTGCGCGATGAACCGCCCAGCCACATCATTGCACCTGCGGTCCATGTCATCAAAGAACAGGTCGCTGAGGCGTTCCACGTGGCGCACACGCATCTCGATCCCAACCGGTCGCTGGAAGAACCGCGTGAATTACTGGAAGAAGCGCGCGCAGTGCTGCGGCAAAAATTTCTCGACGCCGATGTTGGCATTACTGGCGCTAATTTTCTGATCGCAGAAACTGGAACCAGCGTCATTGTGACTAACGAAGGTAACGGTGACCTGACGCAAATCCTGCCGAAAATTCATATCGCGCTGGCCAGTTTGGAAAAAGTAACACCGACCTTGGAAGACACGACGTCCCTGTTGCGGGTATTGGCGCGTTCGGCCACCGGCCAGGAATTTTCCAGCTATACGACGTTTTCGACCGGCCCGCGCCGGGACGATGATGTAGACGGTCCGTCGGAATATCATGTGGTGTTGTTGGATAATGGGCGCTCTGGCATGTTGGGATCTGAATTTCAGGACATGTTGCGCTGTATCCGCTGTGGGGCGTGCATGAACCATTGCCCTGTCTATGGCGTCGTCGGCGGCCATGCGTATGGCTGGGTGTATCCGGGGCCCATGGGCGCGGTGTTGACGCCTACCTTACTTGGTGTCGAGGAAGCCGGGCATTTGCCCAACGCCTCGACCTTTTGCGGTCGTTGTGAATCGGTGTGTCCGGTGCGTATCCCGCTGCCAAATTTGATGCGCCAATATCGCAAACGGGAATTTGAGAGGAAACTTGTGCCCGCGTCCACCCGCGCTGGGCTAGGTCTATGGGCGTTTTTTGCCCGCCGCCCGGCGTTGTACCGGGTGGCGACGGAGATTATGGGGCTGATGTTGCGGGTGATGGGGGGCAAGCGCGGTCGTATTGGATGGTTGCCGGCCGCCCGCGGCTGGACCGCACATCGCGATATGCCGGCACCGACCGGGCGCACGTTCCAGGCCCAGTGGGCGGCGCGAAGGGCTGTTCGCCCACAAAGCAGTAAAGACGCGTCGCGAAGGACCAAGCTATGAGCGATGCACGCGCGGAAATTCTGGGTAAAATTCGCCAATCCCGTGGCGTTATCGATGACAGCGCCGCCGAAGCCCGGCTGTCCACACGCCCGCGTGGGATCATTCCAGCACGCACCGATAAAGCGCCTGGCGTCTTGGTGGACCTCTTCGTTACGCAGGCGGAATTTGTAGATGCCAGCGTGGACCGTGTCGCGTCGGCAGATGACGTGCCCGACGCTGTCGCCGCCTATCTGGCGAGCCAAAACCTGCCCAGTGAGGTGCGATTGGCGCCGGATACGCAATTGGACGACATCCCCTGGGATCAACGGCCCACCTTGTTGGTGTCACGAGGCAAGACCGATGGGTCGCATGAGGTGTCGGTGACTGCCGCGTTTGCAGGCATTGCGGAAACCGGCAGTTTGATGCTGCATTCGGGACCGGAAAGCCCATCGACGCTGAACTTTCTGCCCGATCACCATGTGGTGGTGTTGCGCGCCTCCCAAGTCAGAAAATCGTATGAAGACGGATGGGATGACCTTCGCCGACAAATGACGTCCCGGCCCAACACGTTGCCGCGCACTGTTAATTTTATCACGGGACCGTCGCGCACCGGCGATATAGAACAGAAAATACTGATGGGTGCGCATGGTCCCCGGCGGCTGCATATTGTGCTAATCGATGATGGCTTCATTGGGACTTCCACGCCTGAGAAATTCGATGGGATTTAAAAAGACGCTGGAAGATGATGCGCTGTGGCGCGCTGTCACAGCGAGTGTCCAACCGCTCGGCGGGGTCAAGCGGCCGGGGCCCGCAAAGCGGTGCAAAAAGATCGAAGACATCGTGAAGGACGCGCCGAAAGTGGGGAAACGCATGGTGCGCGCGCCGGTTGTTCTGCCGCCGCCGGTCACGATGAAATCAAAGGCCCATCCTGAATTGAGCCATGGTACTTCGCCCGGCGTGGACCGCCGCACGGCGATGAAGCTGCATCGTGGACAAATGCCAATCCAGGGGCGGCTTGATCTGCATGGCCGCACCCAGGATGACGCTTACCACGCCTTGACGTCATTCATTGACGGTGCCCGCAGCGCCGGGCGGCGCTCCGTGTTGGTGATTACCGGCAAGGGCCAGGGGGTGTTAAAAAATGCGGTGCCCCGATGGCTGAACCAACCGCCATTGCGCGCCCACGTGTTGTCGTTTGGGTACGCCCAGCAAAAGGATGGCGGTGCCGGGGCGCTCTACGTACTGTTGCGAAAATCCCAAAGCGGCGGACGGCGGGACGGGTTGTGACGCCGTTTGGCGTAAAACTGCGTGAAATGCGCGCCGCCAAGGGCGCTACGTTAAAAGAGATGGCGAAGGCGCTGTTGGTGTCGTCCGCCTATTTATCGGCGCTGGAACATGGGCGGCGTGGACGTCCCAGCCGAGCGTTGTTGTTCGATATCTGCACCTATTTTAACATCATCTGGGACGAAGCGGAGGAATTGGAGCGCCTGGCCAAACTCAGCCACCCGCGCGCCGTGGTCGACACCGCAGGTCTCAGCGCAGACGCCACCGAACTCGCCAACCGCCTGGCCGCCTCCATCGCCGATTTGACGGACGAGACCATCCAGCGGATGTTGGAGCAGGTGCGGCCTTCTATAAAATGAACTTGCTGAGGTCGGTGTCTTGGGCCAGGTCGGCGACCTGAGTCGTCACATATTCCGGTGTGATGGTGATGGTCTCGCCGTCGCGGTCGGTGGCGGTGAAGCTGATTTCCTCTAACAACCGTTCCAGCACGGTGTGCAGGCGTCGTGCGCCGATGTTTTCCACGCTGGCGTTGATTTCGGCGGCCAGAGTGGCGAGCGAATCTATGGCGGCTTCATCGAATTCCAGAGTGACGCCTTCGGCGCCCAACAGCGCGATATATTGTTTGATCAGACTGTATTCCGGTTCCCGTAGGATGCGCCCGAAATCGTCTTTAGTTAACGCGGTCAGCTCCACCCGGATGGGCAGACGGCCTTGAAGTTCGGGCAGTAGGTCTGATGGTTTGGCTAAATGGAATGCACCCGACGCGATGAACAAAATGAAATCGGTTTTCACCGTGCCGTGCTTGGTGGAAACCGTCGTGCCTTCTATCAATGGCAATAGGTCGCGCTGCACGCCTTCGCGGCTTACGTCGGCACCGCTGCGGTCGGAACGGGCGCATATTTTGTCAATTTCATCGAGGAACACGATGCCGTTTTGCTCCACTAGTTCAATGGAGTCGCGCACTAATGTTTCCTCGTCCAGTAGCTTGTCGCTTTCTTCGTCAATCAGCACGGTATAAGAATCGCTGATAGTCATTTTGCGGGATTTGGTGCGTTGGCCAAACGCCTTGCCCATCATGTCGCCCAAATTGACCATGCCCATTTGGGCGCCGGGCATGCCGGGAATTTCAAACGCGGGCATGCCGCCGCTGTTGTCGATGATGTCAATTTCCACTTCCCGGTCGTCCAGGTCGCCCTCGCGTAGTTTTTTGCGAAATGTTTGGCGTGTGCTGTCACTGGCACCATCGCCAACCAGTGCGTCCAGCACCCGTTCTTCCGCCGCCAGTTCGGCTTTGGCGATCACGGTTTTGCGGTGTTGTTCGCGGGTCATGTGAATGGCGGTTTCGACCAGATCTCGGATGATTTGTTCTACATCGCGACCGACATAGCCGACTTCCGTGAACTTCGTCGCTTCGACCTTCAGGAACGGCGCGTTCGCCAATCGGGCAAGGCGGCGGGCGATTTCGGTTTTGCCGACGCCGGTGGGCCCGATCATAAGAATATTCTTCGGCAGGATTTCGTCGCGCATGTCGTCGGAAAGTTGTTGCCGCCGCCAGCGGTTGCGCAGGGCAATAGCGACGGCGCGCTTGGCGTCGTTCTGGCCGATGATGAAGCGGTCGAGTTCGGAAACAATTTCGCGGGGGCTAAAAGAGGTCATAAGGTTTCGATCGTCACATTTTCGTTAGTGTAGACACAAATTCCAGCGGCGACTTTCATGGATTTTTCGGCGATCTCACGGGCGCTTAATTCCGGAAAATCGGCCAGTGCGCGCGCCGCCGACAATGCAAACGCGCCGCCAGACCCAATGCCGATCAACCCGTCTTCGGGTTCCAGCACATCGCCGGTGCCAGACAGAATCAGACTGACGGAAGAATCCGCCACCGCCATCATGGCTTCCAACCGGCGTAGATACCGGTCTGTTCGCCAGTCCTTGGCCAACTCCACGCAGGCACGGGTTAGTTGGCCGGGGTGTTGTTCCAGCTTGCCTTCCAGCCGTTCAAATAGCGTGAAGGCGTCCGCCGTTGCACCGGCGAACCCGGCGATAACGGAATTATCGGCGCCAAGACGCCTGACCTTGCGTGCATTCGTCTTAATGACGGTCGGGCCAAGGCTGACCTGGCCGTCCCCGGCGATAACAACGGCGCCGTTTTTGCGCACGGAAAGGATGGTTGTGCCGTGCCAAGTGGTGTTTTCGCTCATGATTGCCTGTCGTTGCTAATGATGCTGCGTTGATATCAAGACCGCCAGTTTGCCGACGGTAGCCCCATCCATGTGGCGAAAACATCACCAAGGTCAAGGAGAGAATATAGTTGCGAGATAGTTATGCGGCATTGCATCTGGCGCTTTGCTTGCGGTGCTGCTAAAAACTGTCCCGAAAATCAACGCTTTCAGGTGGAGGCAACCATGCGTCATGCGACGGTCGAGCGTAATACGAAAGAAACGCATATCAGCGCAACGGTCTCGCTTGACGGGACCGGCGTATATGACGTGAAAACGGGCATCGGGTTTCTCGACCATATGCTTGAACAACTGTCACGCCATAGCTTGATGGATCTGAATGTGCGGGCGCAAGGCGATCTGCACATTGATTTCCACCACACCACCGAAGATAGCGGCTACGCGGTGGGGGAAGCCGTGTCCAAGGCGTTGGGCGATCGGCGGGGTATTGTGCGCTATGGTGCTGCGGTCATTCCCATGGACGAAACGTTGACGCGCGTTGCGCTGGATTGTTCAAACCGTCCATATCTTGTTTGGAACGTCGGTTTTTCACGATCGAAGCTGGGCGATATGGACACTGAATTATTCAAGGAGTGGTTTCAAGCGTTCGCCCAATCGGCGGGGATCACGCTGCACGTGGAAAACGTTTATGGCGACAACAATCACCATATTGTTGAATCCTGTTTCAAGGGTCTGGCGCGGGCGTTGCGTCAGGCGATTGAACTGGATCCACGTCAATTGGATGCGGTGCCATCGACCAAAGGGGTGCTGGGCGGCTCGCTGTAAGCGGTTGCAATTGCATCAAACCTGCACGGATTTAATGGATTTAGGCGCGAACACATGACGGTCGCTATCATCGACTATGGGTCGGGCAATTTACGGTCGGCGGCAAAGGCTTTCGAAAGCCTGACCAACGAACCTATTGTGGTGACCAATGATGCGGCGGTTGTGGCGCGGGCGGACAGGGTCGTGTTGCCCGGCGTTGGTGCGTTTGCCGATTGTCGCGCGGGTGTGGTGGGGCTGGACGGCATGATGGAGGCGCTCACTGACGCTGTGATTACGCGTGGGCGGCCGTTTTTGGGTATTTGCGTTGGCATGCAGCTGATGGCGACGCGGGGCCTTGAACATGGACAACAGGATGGATTCAATTGGATTCCCGGCGAGGTGGTTGCGATTGATTCGGCGGACCCCCATTTAAAAATTCCCCATATGGGGTGGAACAATTTGAACGTGACGCAGCCGCATCGGGTCTTGGCGGGGTTGGATTCAAAAGAGGACGATGCGGTCGATCCACATTGTTACTTTGTGCACGGGTATCACCTAGCGCCGGATGAATCGTCGCATGTGCTGGCCAGCGTCGATTATGGCGGGACGATTACGGCGGCTGTGGGGCGCGACAATATGATCGGCACGCAGTTTCATCCCGAAAAAAGTCAGGCGGCGGGGTTGCGCCTGATCTCTAATTTTCTGGCGTGGAAACCGTAAGCATCAGTAAACGTTACGAAATTATAACCAAGTTTGAGGATTTAAACGAAGGACATGGTGAGCATCGACGTTGCCGAAGTAAATCGTTTGGCTGGGCCGGATTTGAATGAATTATGCGACGCGACTGAATCCGCTATCGGGTCCGGCGGCGGATTCGGCTGGTTGAAGCCGCCGCCGCGTCAGACTCTGGAGAATTTTTGGCGTGGCGCGCTTATGGTGCCGGAACGCACGGTATTTATCGGGCGGCTCGACAATGTCGTCGCGGGCTCGGCGCAATTGCTGCGCCCGACCCGCAACAACGAAGCGCAGGTTAAATCCGTTTTGCTGTCCACGAATTTCGTCGCCCCCTGGGCCCGAGGGCATGGCTTGGCTCGCGGCTTGACCCGGGCGGCGGAAGATAAAGCGCGTGCGGACGGTTTCGAGGTTCTGAATTTGGATGTGCGTGAAACCCAGGAAGCGGCGATTGCGTTGTATGAAAGCAATGGATATGTCCGTTGTGGGGAGCATCCGCGCTACGCGCATAACGGCAAGACTTGGGTGAAGGGTTATTATTATTACAAGGATTTGACCGCGTGATTTTGTACCCAGCCATTGATTTGAAGGACGGCGCGTGCGTTCGGTTGCGGCGTGGTGATATGGACCAGGCCACTGTGTTCAACGATTCGCCAGGCGCACAGGCGGCGGCGTTTGCAGCAGCAGGCTGCGAATGGATCCATGTGGTTGATTTAAACGGTGCGTTTGCCGGTGAAGCGGCAAACGCTGCCGCCGTGGAAGATATTCTAGACGTTGTCGATGTGCCGGTTCAACTGGGGGGCGGTATTCGGACGATGGAGGCGGTACGCCATTGGCTGGACCGGGGCGTGGCGCGGGTTATCTTGGGAACGGCGGCGGTGAAGAATCCGGATTTGGTGCGGGACGCCTGCCGGGAATGGCCGGACCGGGTGGCGGTCGGTATGGACGCGCGCGACGGGTTTGTTGCGGTGGAGGGCTGGGCGGAACAGTCAAAAGTGACGGCTGTTTCGATGGCGGAACAATTTGCGGACGCGAGGGTCGCCGCCATCATTTACACCGATATCGACCGCGACGGCATGATGGGTGGCGCCAATGTGGGCGCGACGGCGGGGTTGGCCCGCGCAACGGACATTCCGGTAATCGCCAGTGGCGGTGTCTCGTCGCTGGATGACTTGCTACAGATAAAGGAGCAAGGCGTCATCGCTGGCGCCATCAGCGGGCGCGCGCTTTATGATGGGCGGATTGATCTAAGTGCGGCGATAAAGGCTTTAGGATAATGTTGAAAGCGCGCGTTATTCCCTGTTTGGACGTAAAAGATGGGCGTGTCGTCAAAGGTGTCAATTTCGTCGATTTGCGCGATGCAGGTGATCCAGTGGAACAGGCGCGCCTATATGATAAAGCGGGTGCGGACGAGCTGTGTTTCCTGGATATAACCGCCAGCCACGAAAACCGTGATACCATTTACGATGTCGTAGCGTGCACCGCCGAACAATGCTTTATGCCGTTGACGGTGGGCGGTGGCGTACGGGTTACCGAAGATATCCGAAAACTGTTGCTGGCGGGCGCTGACAAGGTGTCGATCAACACCGCCGCCATTCACCGGCCTGAATTTGTGTCGGAAGCCTCCCAACGGTTTGGCGCGCAATGCATTGTCGTCGCTATCGACGCGAAGCAGACCGCGCCTGGAAAATGGGAAATATTCACGCATGGCGGCCGTAATGAAACTGGATTGGACGCGGTGGACTGGGCCAAACGCATGGAAGGTAACGGGGCTGGTGAAATCCTGCTGACTTCGATGGACCGCGATGGCACCAAATCTGGTTTCGATATCGAATTAACCCGCGCCATCGCCGACAACCTGCGCATTCCGGTGATCGCCAGCGGCGGCGTTGGCACGCTTGACCATATGGTCGCTGGCATTCGCGACGGCCATGCCACCGCCGTGCTAGCGGCATCAATTTTTCACTTTGGCGAATTTTCCATCGCCGAAACCAAAGCCCACATGGTTGCCGCCGGGGTTCCGGTTCGCCTGTGATATGCTGACAATTCGTTTGAAATCTGATAGGTACGGTGCATGACTTCCACTGACCACACCCTCGACCGCCTGTTCTCCGCGATCGCCGCGCGTAAGGGTGCCGATCCGAAATCGTCCTACACCGCCAAGCTGTTCGCCCAGGGTGCGCCCAAGATTGCGCAGAAATTGGGCGAAGAAGCGGTGGAGACGGTGATCGCCGCGCTGACTGAAGAACGCGCTGCGGTGACGGCGGAAAGCGCCGATCTTTTATATCATCTGCTAGTGCTTTGGGTGGAACGTGGCGTTACGCCCGAGGATGTCTGGGCCGAACTGGCGCGACGTGAAGGCGTATCGGGGTTGGCGGAAAAAGCATCCCGAAAACAGGACTAGAAACCCCCATGGCCTATGACCCTGACAATATATTTGCGAAAATCCTGCGTGGTGAAATTCCTTGTAACAAGGTGTTTGAAGACGATTACGCGTTGGCGTTCCATGATATCCAACCGCAAACACCAGTGCATGTGCTGGTGATTCCCAAAGGCGCGTATGTGTCGATGGATGATTTTTCTGCCACCGCCAGCGATGCGGAGCTGGCCAGTTTTAGCCGCGCCATTGGCCATGTAGCGCGTGACCTGGGCTTGGTGGAAAACGGCTACCGAATATTGGCGAATAACGGCGAAGATTCGCATCAGGAAGTTCAACATTTGCACATGCATATTTTCGCGGGCCAAAACCTGGGCCGGATGATCAAACCGATTGATAAATAAGGTGCAGCCAAACGGGGCAGGGACCAAGCGGGGCGGGTTATGACGGACAAATTCAAGCTGGAGACGTTCTGCCCTGGGGCTGCCATGAATGGGAATACACGGCGTTCTTCGCTCTTGACGATCAACCGTCGGCGAAGCGGATTCTCGATTTTGGCGGCGGCCCGTCTTCGTTCAATGCGGAACGCACTGCGCGTGGCGGGTCGGTCGTCACCGTGGACCCACTGTTCCAATTCGATAGCGCCGACATCAACGGCCGCGTGATTGAAACCCGCCACGCCATGCTGGCAGGGCTGCGCGCCGAATGCTACCGGTTAATTTTGACCGGCACGGTCGAAGATCATGAAGCACTGCGGCTGTCCACCACACGCGGTTTCCGGGGCGG
>JAPKDL010000104.1 GCA_028822585.1 Alphaproteobacteria bacterium
ATCAATTATCTCAATTGAGGCAGTGGGTTAAATTTCATTTGAACTAGTTATCTGGAACAGACCTTTAAATAATTTTCAACACTTTCTCTTGCTCCGCCGAATAAGCTTGGCATATTGTATACCACGAATTTACCTGGTGATGAGCTCATAAATCCGCATACAGTTTTAAACGATCGAACAGCGTTAAATTCATGGCCCTCGCTGCAACAAACATTCAACCGATATTGGAGGCTGTCAGCCTCAAGGATAGAACGTATGACGCGTTGAAAAATGCCATAACAACCATGAATATTTATGACAGTGCCGGCGAACTTCGGTTGGATGAACGCCAGTTATCGAATGATTTGGGCGTTAGCCGGACGCCGATCCGTGAAGCGATTGCGCGTTTGGAGCAAGAAGGCTTGGTGCGTATTGCGCCCCGGCGCGGCGTTTTCGTCATTCGCAAACCAAAACATGAAATTCTCCAAATGATCACGGTCTGGGCGGCTTTGGAAAGCATGGCGGCGCGTTTGATCACGAAAAACGCCAGTGATGAAGATATTGCATCGCTTCGTGCGCTATTCGCCACTGGACAAGGGTTGCGCCATGGATCAACAGGTGAAGCGCATATCGATGAATATTCCGAACGAAACATCGCCTTTCATCAAGCTATCATCAAATTAAGCGATTGCCCGTTACTGGTCGATATGGCCGAAAATTTGTTCATACACATGCGAGCGATCCGGGCGAAAACAATTGCCGAGGATGATCGAGCCAGTCGATCCATAATAGACCATATGCACATCATCGAAGCGTTAGAGCAACGCGATACCGAATTGGCGGAACGACTGACGCGGCAACACACATTGGATTTGGCCACCCATGTTGAACAAAACGTACATTATCTAGATTAAAACAGAAATAAGGGCGGTCCGACAAAGACCGCAAGGGAGATAGAAATGCCGGAAGAACTAATTGAAGAAATGCAAGAAGATGTGGCGCTGACGGATGGCTTCCACCTGGTCATCGACGCGCTCCAGCTCAACGGCATTAACACGATATACAACGTACCCGGTATCCCGATCACGGATTTAGGCCGTGATATGCAGGCGTCGGGCATGCGGGTCTTGTCGTTCCGACACGAACAAAACGCTGGTTATGCGGCTGCCATTGCGGGGTTTCTGACAAAGAAACCAGGCATTTGTCTGACGGTTTCGGCACCCGGGTTTCTCAACGGTCTAACCGCGTTGGCGCATGCGACCACCAACTGCTTCCCGATGATCCTGATCAGCGGCTCGTCAGAGCGTGAAGTCGTGGATTTGCAGCAGGGGGATTATGAAGAAATGGATCAATTGGCAGTCGCCAAACCGCTTTGCAAGGCGGCCTATCGCGTGCTGCATGCCGAAGATATTGGCATAGGCGTTGCGCGCGCCATCCGCGCTGCGGTATCTGGGCGTCCCGGCGGGGTTTATCTAGACCTGCCGGCAAAGGTGTTTGCGCAGATCATGGACGCCGAGGCAGGCGAAAAGTCGCTGGTGAAGGTCATTGATGCGGCGCCGCGCCAACTTCCTGCCCCGGAATCAATCGCGCGTGCGCTTGATGTCCTGAAAGGCGCCGAACGGCCCCTGATTATTCTGGGTAAAGGGGCCGCCTATGCGCAGGCCGACGACGCAATCCGCGCGCTTGTCGAAAAAAGCGGTATTCCCTATCTGCCGATGAGCATGGCCAAAGGGCTGTTGCCGGACACGCACCCGCAATCCGCCGGCGCTGCGCGCTCGCTGGCGTTAAAGGGCAGCGACGTCGTGATGCTGATCGGCGCCCGGCTTAATTGGTTATTGTCACATGGCAAGGGACAGACATGGGGCGATCAGCCGAAAAAATTCGTACATATCGATATTGAACCCCGGGAAATGGACAGCAATGTTGAAATCGTCGCCCCGGTGGTTGGCGATATCGGTTCCTGCGTTCAGGCGATGTTGGACGGCATGGGCAAAGAGTGGGCCGTGCCCCCGACCGAATGGACAGCGGAGATCAAAGACAAGGTTGACACAAATGTTGCTCGTATGGCGCCACGGCTGCAAAACAACAACTCGCCCATGGATTATCACGGTGCCCTTGGCGCGCTGCGCACGATCATCAAGGAACGCCCGGAAGCGATTCTGGTCAATGAGGGCGCCAACACGCTCGATTTCACTCGTAGTATCGTGGATATGTATCAACCCCGCAAACGGCTTGATGTCGGCACCTGGGGCGTCATGGGCGTTGGTATGGGCACCGCAATTGCGGCGGCGGTGGAAATGGGTAAACCCGTCCTTGCGATCGAAGGCGACAGCGCCTTCGGCTTCTCCGGCATGGAGATAGAAACAATTTGCCGCTACAACCTGCCGGTCTGTGTCGTCGTCTTCAACAATGGCGGTATCTATCAAGGCGCGGGTGTAAACCCCTCGGGTGGTTCGGACGTTGCGACGACCGTGTTCGTCAAGGACGCCCGCTATGACAAAATGATGGAAGCGTTTGGTGGCGTCGGTGCCCATGTCACATCACCTGATGAACTGAGCCAAGCAGTGAACGCCGCCATGGATTCCGGCAAGCCGACCCTCGTGAACGCTGTCATCGACGAAAAGGCTGGAACGGAAAGTGGTCGTATCGGCAACCTTAACCCGCAAAGTGTTCTGTCTAAAAAGAAATAGCCACGCTGATATAATTCAAAGCCTAAGAAATAGGAATAACACAATGAGCAAAGCCTTAGAAGGTGTACGTATTCTCGATATGACACATGTTCAGTCGGGTCCCACCTGTACACAATTGCTGGCCTGGTTTGGCGCTGACGTGATCAAGGTTGAACGACCGGGCGTCGGCGACGCGACGCGGGGTCAGCTACAAGACATCCCGAATGTCGACAGCCTTTATTTTACAATGCTGAACGCCAACAAGCGCGGCATCACGTTGAACACCAAGGCCGATGAAGGAAAAGACATTTTCACCAAGCTAATTGAGTATTGCGATGTGATGGTGGAAAATTTCGCACCCGGTGCCCTGGACCGCATGGGCTTCACCTGGGAACGCATCCAGGAAATAAACCCGCGCATGATTTACGCGTCGGTGAAGGGTTTTGGACCGGGACCGTTTGAAGATTGCAAGGTATACGAAAACGTCGCCCAGTGTACGGGTGGGTCGGCTTCGACAACAGGATTCGACGATGGTCCGCCTTTGGTCACAGGGGCACAAATTGGTGATTCAGGTACTGGGTTGCATCTTTTGTCCGGTATCCTGGCGGCGTTGTTTCAACGCACCAATACAGGCCGTGGCCAACGGGTTGAATGCGCGATGCAGGATTCGGTGTTGAATTTGTGCCGCGTCAAATTGCGGGATCAACAACGATTGACCCATGGCGTCTTAAAGGAATATCCGCAATATCCTGATGGAGAATTTGGCGATACGGCGCCACGGTCCGGCAATGCGTCTGGTGGTGGGCAACCGGGCTGGATCGTAAAATGCAAGGGCTGGGAAACAGACCCGAACGCCTATATTTACGTCATTACCCAAGCGGCAATTTGGGGGAAGTTGGCCGAAGCGATTGGCAAACCTGAATTAGCAGACGACCCCGAATGGGCGACGCCGGATGCGCGCCTACCGAAACTAACTGTTGTTTTCGACATGATCGAGCAATGGACCATGACCAAATCCAAATTCGAAGTGATGGACATTCTCAACCCGTTAAACGTGCCCTGCGGGCCGATCTTGTCCATGAAGGAAATCTCCGAAGACCAATCGCTGCGTCAAACAGGAACAGTGGTGGAAGTTGACCATCCGGAGCGTGGAAAATACCTGACCGTCGGTAACCCCATTAAGCTGTCGGATTCACCAAGCGACGTGAAACGTTCGCCTTTGTTGGGGGAACACACCGACGACGTGTTGCGTGAAATCGGGTTTAGCGATTCCGAAATCGGTGAGGCCCGTGCGGCGGGCGCGGTTTAGAATTAGAATTTAGGGAGAAAATACCATGAGAATTATCGTTCACGGACAACAGGCGTTTGGCAAAGCCGTCTTGGAGGCGTTGTTGGATCGAGGTGACGACGTAATCGCGGTCTATTGCGCGCCAGAAAAAGAAGGACGACCCGATGACGCGATCAAGACGGCGGCGTTGGAGCGTAACATTCCGGTCATTCAGCCGAAATCTTTCAAGGATCCGGAAGCCTGGGCGGAATGTGAGGCATTGAAGCCAGACCTTTGCGTCATGGCCTATGTGTTACTGTTTGTGCCGGAGGAGTTTCTCCACATTCCGACACATGGCACGATTCAATATCATCCGTCTTTGTTGCCGTTGCACCGGGGACCGAGTTCGATTAACTGGCCGATCATCATGGGATCAAAAAAGACAGGGCTCAGTATTTTCTGGCCGGATAAGGGCCTCGATACAGGACCAATCCTCCTCCAGAAGGAAGTGGAAATTGGCGAAGACGACACTTTAGGGAGCATTTATTTTGACAAGTTGTTTCCCATGGGTGTCGACGCGATGTTGGAAAGCGTCGACCTTGTACGCGACGGCAATGCGCCAAGCATCGTGCAGGATGAGTCCAAGAAAACCTATGAAAGCTGGTGCAAGACTGAAAATGTCGAGGTCGATTGGAGCAAGCCGGTTGAGGAAACACACAATTTGATTCGAGGCGCCAATCCGCAACCCGGTGCCTGGACCAAATCTAACGATGTCGTTGTCCAAATCTTTGATTGCGTCAAAGGCCGCACTGTCGATGGCGAACCCGGTGTGATCACCGCGATCACCGGTGACGGCGTCACGGTAGCGGCGAATGGCGGTTCAATTGTCCTGGGCCGGGTACGCCCTGCCGGCGACAAAAAAATAAGCGCTGGTGATTGGGTGGAAAACGCCGGGCTTAGCGTCGGCAGTAAGCTGGGGTAAGGCGGAACGCGGAGGGATGTCTTCAGTAGTTTTTCGGAACATCCCTAAGCTCAGATGACTTTTTCGGCCCGCAAGATTTCTATCTCGGCAGTGGAATAACCTACTTCCGCCAATAGCGCGTCAGTGTGTTCGCCGAGTTTTGGCGCGACGCCGATTTGCGCGGGCGTCTCAGAAAATTTCCAGGGTGAACCATGCACCTTGGCGGTCTTGCCAAATTCCGGATACTCAATTTCCGTGACGTATCCATTTGCCAGAACATCCGGGTCGTTTGACGCTTCAAGCAAGGTGTTAATGGGCGCGGCGACAATATCGGTCTCGCGCAGAATTTCAACCCAATGATCGCGGTGGCCACGGGCGAAGCAGGCGTCAAGAGTTGACAGCAATTCGTCCCGTTTGTCGTTGGAATCAACCACGACACCCAGGTCACCCAGTCCAATCGTCTCCAGTTCTTCGTAAAAGCCCAGGGCGGTCATCGCGTTGCGCCAATATCGGCCCTTTAGCTGAAACACGAAGGGCTTGCCGTCTCGATCTTCAAAACTGGCGCTCATGGCAGGTCGTTGAGCGGTGCCGTTAATGCGCGCCTGCCCAGTCACTGGGTTCTTGTCGCGCCACATGGTCGTGGTCAAGGTCCAGCCCATCATTCGCACCTGCGCGCCCAACAGAGAGGTTTCGACCTTTTGACCTTTGCCGGTTTTTTGCGCGCTGATCACCGCCGCCAAAATACCGCCGAAAGTCAGGATTGCGCAACTTTCGTCGGCGATGGACACAATGCCGGTGCGGAGTGGTTTACCTGGGGTCGAATACGCTTCGGCGACCCCCCCCAGCGCCTGGCCCATGGCGTCGGTTCCCGGCAGCGGCGCATTGGGGCCATCCGGGCCGTATCCTGAGATTGAAGCATAGACAAGTTTTGGATTTATCTTCTTCAAGGACGCATAGTCAAAACCATTCTTCTCTGCCGCGCCGGGTCGAAAATTTTGACCGAAAACGTCGGCTTGGGCGACGAGCTTATAAAGGATTTCCTTACCTCTGGGATCCTTAAGATTGAGCGTCAGACTTTTCACACCACGATTATTGGTCTCAAAATAGGAACTTGGGTAACCGTCCACTTGGCCGGAAGTTCGCGAATTGTCACCGACCTCTGGCAGTTCAATCTTGACGATGTCCGCGCCTAAATCCGCCATCAGCATGTAGGGTACCGTACCGGCTTGCGCCGTCGAACAAGCGACGACCTTGATCCCATCAAGGGGGCCCGTGGATTGCGTCATGACATTCGCCTACCTTTAGTTGGAAAGTCCGTTCAAAAATGTCTTCAGCGTGGCGTTAAACGCGTTGGGCTGTTCCAGGTTCGGGAAATGTCCAGCGTCTTGAAGAAGTTCCATTTGGGCACCAGTAATGCCGTCTTTGTACATTTGCATCCTCTCAGGCGTGGTTGAATTATCCTGCGCGCCCGCCAGCACCAAGGTTGGTGTATAAATCTCGTCCAGTCGATTGTCGTAATTCATCGCAAGTATAGCCTCATAGGCGCGGGCCTGCCCAAATAACGTCGTGTCGCCGAGTATTTGGCGCAGCAACGTAAAGCGCGCGGGGTTTGTCGATTCGTCGTGGTCAAATAGTAATCTGTCCATCAGCGCATCAGCTTCATTCGCCATGGTGGTCTGAGCGGTGGCGTCGGACGCGCGCATGGCCGCGATGTTTGCGCGCGAGACGCCTATACGTTCGGGTGGCAGTGCGCCTTGGGACGCCATGAACGTTAAGCTCGACAGCCGATCCGCATGGTCTAATGCCACCGCCAGTCCGACCATGGCACCAAGCGAACTGCCAACAAAATGCGATTTTTCGACGCCAATATGATCCCATAAGCCTACGACATCATCGGCCAAATCCTCCATGGAGAAGGAGCCGCCGTCCCTGTCGGTTTTGCCGTGGCCGCGCAAATCCAGCCGTAACACCCGATATTGGTCCTTAAAAGCGTCGATTTGATTATCAAAGCTTCGCAAATTAAGCGATAGCGCGTGGGCGAAGGTTATTAACGGCGCGCCAGTTGGGCCATCCAGCGTAAAGTTAATGGGAACACCGTTGATAGTTTGTGTTTTGTTGGAAGAACTCATTATTATCCCTGAATTTGTATTCGCAATTATGTAACGTTTTGATTGAAGATAGAAACAATAGAATTTTATTGGCTCGATATGACCATTAATTGCTAAATTATTTTAAATTAATTCAAATGTGATCTATAATTGATGTTCATGAGTTTAGCGGATTTATTTAAGGGCGGCGCGAATCCAGAGGAGGTGACAATTAAGGTCATGGCGGCCCTAAGCAGAAAGGTCCGCGGTTTCGTCTGCAATTTGGACTTCGGCAGTGTTTTGGATGGCGCTACTATCTGCTAGAAACAATCGAAGGTATGGCGGGTGGCGCGGTGGAAAAGGCCAGCGAAGCGCTTAAAGGCGTTACGTCCGGCGACGCGGCGTTTGGCACCCTGAAGAAATTATTGAGGAACTAACCAACGGAAGCGTCTACCTAAGGCCTTAATTCGGTTTTTGCCAATTCGACCCAATAGCTAACCCCGTTCGCGATGATGTCGTCGTTGAAGTCATAGCGTGGGGCGTGGACGAATTCGTCGCCGCTTTTCAGCCCATTGCCGATGAAGGCGTAGCAACCTGGAAGTTTTTGCAACATGAAGGCAAAATCCTCGCCGCCCGGCAAGGGGTTGATATTGGGGTCGACCTGCGTGGTTCCAACGGCAGCTTCGGCGGCTTTGATTGAAATTTCCGTCTGTTCCGCCCAATTCACCGTGGCCGGATAGCCTTTGATATAGGCGGCCTTCGCCGTGCAGCCGTGCGCTGCGGCGATGGCTTCGGCGACTTCTGGAATGCGGCGCTCCAATATGGCTCGGGCTTTCTTTGTGAATGATCGTGCGGTGCCGCCGACCTGGACTTCCGACGGAATGATATTAAGTGCGCCAGGGTCGCCACCGGCCAGGTGTCCCAGGCTGATGACGGCGGTGTCCAGCGGATCGGTGTTGCGGCTAACGATGGTTTGCGCGGCAATGACGAACTGCGCGGCGGCGATTGTCGGATCGGTGCCTTGGTGCGGCATGGAACCGTGACCACCCGTGCCTTCAAATTTAACGGTCCAGCGGTCACTGGCGGCCAGGATGGGGCCAGGACGAACGCCAATATGCCCCGTTTCGATTCCTGGCATATTGTGCAATCCATACACGGCATCACAGGGGAATTTTTCGAACAAGCCGTCATCAATCATCGCCTTGGCGCCGGCGAGGCCTTCTTCCGCCGGTTGGAATATGAAGTGCAGCGTGCCGTCCATCTCGCTGTGTTCGGCTAGGAAGCGTGCGGCACCCAACAACATCGTGGTGTGACCGTCATGCCCACAGGCGTGCATCTTGCCATCATGAAGCGATTTGTGATCGAAGGTGTTTTTTTCCTGAATGTAAAGCGCGTCCATATCCGCGCGCAGTCCAATGGCGCGGTTTGAATCACCCCGACGCAAGGTGCCGACTACGCCAGTACCGCCTAATCCGCGATGGACTTCCAGTCCCCATTTTTCGAGGTTTTTCGCGACAATATCGGCTGTGCGGTTCTCTTCATAGGCCATTTCAGGGTGTTGGTGGATGTCCCGCCGAATTGCGGTCAATTCTGCCACATGGGATTCAATCTTGCGGCGTTGGTCGTCATTAGTTGCGTCGGTCATAAACTACTTCCTACTTAAACGACTTTGATAGGTTGGCCTTCGATGGTAAGCCGGTGCATCACACGGCGATATCCGTGATAGTCATTGACGGCCAGATGCATGACGGACCGGTTATCCCAGACGCACAGCGACCCCGGTTCCCATGAAAATCTGCAGGTGAGTTCGGGACGCGTTGCGTGGCTCATCAAAAAATCAAGGATCGGTTCACTCTCCGCGTTGGTTAACCCGTCAATTCGACGGGTGACGCCTTTATAGGACAAATAGAGTGTTTTGCGTCCAGTTTCCGGGTGGGTGCGAAACAGCGGGTGTACGTATTCTTCCGGTTCGCCATCGCTATAATCGTTCTTCATCGCCGCGGCGCGACCTTTGTTCTTAGTGTAAGAATTCACCGTGCGTGCGTCCGCCAGCATCGCCTTCATTGCGCCGGACAAAGACTCATAGGCTAGATACATGTTGGCGAATAAAGTATCGCCCCCGGCGGGTGGGGTTTCCTTGGCGTAAAGCATGGTCGCTAAGGCCGGAACGGCGGTAAACATCTGGTCCGTATGCCAGTCACCGCCAAGGGTATGGGTATCGTCTTCTTTTTTAACAACTTCCAATACTTCTGGATGACTGTTAAGTCCTGGCATGAAGGGATGTTTGTGCAACCCGCCCCACCGTTTGGCGAAGTCGATTTGATCTTGGGGCGAAATATCCTGATCACGAAACATGATAACGCAATGATCTAGCAAAGCTTGATGGATTGGCATGAACATATCGTCATCAAGGTCTGTGGCCAAATTGACCCCCAGGATTTCGGCGCCAAGAGCGCCCGCGATTGGCCGGACATTTAATTGAGTTTTGCTCATGCTCACATACTCCCATCGATTATATGTTTACTTGTTCAGGCTACGCCTATCGCCTTCAATTCGTCAACGTCATCGGCGGACATGCCGAGCCATTCGGTCAAAACGGGTTCATTATGTTCGCCCAACAGGGGGGCGGGCTTCAAAGGCACGTCATTGCCCGAGGCTTCGAACGGCCAGACTGGCATTTTACCGGGCCCCACAGTGGGGTGATCGACGGTCTGGAAAATATCGCGCTCTTCCATATTGGCATTTTCCCGAAGTTCCATCGTGTCGAACACGGCGCCCGCGGGCACCTTGGATTCACCCAACGGAATCATGGCTTCTTCTTTAGTTCGTGCTTGGGTCCAGGGAATAAGCATGCCTCGATTTCGGGTTTTGCCGCCGCCCGCTTTTTCGGTGTGTCGTATCGTTCGTCATCAATCAAATCTGGCCGTCCAATTGTCTCCAGTACCCGATGTCAGTGACTGTTATCGGCGCGGGCTCCATGGACATAGACAAAACCGTTGGGACCACCGGGTTTGCAGGGATAGAGCCCCATGAGCGCGTTGCCCCCACTGACGGACCCGGCGCGGTCCGCTGCTTTACCGGTCGCTGATTGCGCCGACAGCGCCGTCCGGCAGTGTTGGATCATAGCGTCCTGCATCGCGCAGTTGTATATGCTGACCTTCACCGGTGTCTTTTTTCTTATATAACGCGCTTAAAATACTGATCGTTGCCAACATCCCGGTTCCTGTGTCGCCCACAGGTGGGCCCCGGCTTCAAGGGCATGCCGTCAGCTTCTCCCGTGATGCTCATGGTGCCGCCGGTCGCCTGACCGGCCATGTCGAAGCTGGCGAATTTTACATAGCGGCTGCCGACCGAGAAACCCTTGATTCGAATGTAAATTATGCCCGGGTTGATTGCTTTGATGACGTCATAGCCAAGGCCTAGTCGCTCAATGGTGCCTGGCACCAAATTTTGATCACCGCAT
>JAPKDL010000105.1 GCA_028822585.1 Alphaproteobacteria bacterium
GCCCGACAATTGTCGGGCGGAGGGTGCGTGTTATAATAAATATGTTTATAAACCATTTACCCCTAAGAGTAGAATAAAGGCCACGAAAGAAACATTGGAAGGCTTATAATATTCGGGCCAATTCCCACCCACATCATGACACGAATGAAAATTGGCCCAATCGCCACCACTGTTTTAGACTACGTTATATCAGACTTCGTTAACGATGGGGTTACGGAGAATGCCTACCTTTTCAATTTCGATCTCGCACACATCGCCATCCTTCATCCACACAGGAGGCTTGCGGGCGTGCCCCACGCCCGACGGCGTTCCCATCACTAGCACGTCGCCCGGCTCCAAGGTTATCAGTTCCGACACTAAAGCGATTGTCTTGGCGACAGAAAAAATCATGATTTCCGTGTTGGCGCTCTGCATAACCTCGCCATTCAAACGGGTCTGAATATTCAAACCGACACCGCCTAGCGGCAATTCGTCAGCGGTGACAAAATCTGGCCCGAAGCCACCAGTGTTGTCGAAATTTTTACCCGCCGTCCATTGCGGTGTCATGCGTTGGTATTCCCGCACAGAGCCGTCATTAAAACAGGCGTAACCGGCGACCGCACCCAGCGCCTTGTCTTCCGGCATGTTCTTGACCCGTTGACCGATAAGGGCCGCCAGTTCGCATTCAAAATCCAACGTTTCCGACAACCGGGGCCGCACGATGGGCTGATTATGGCCCACCAACGACGTACCGCCGCGCATGAAAAGGGTTGGAAACACGGGAACGTTGTGCCCGCCTTCCGCTGCGTGATCCGCATAGTTAAGGCCAAGGCAAAACATTTTCGGCGCGTTGCGCATCAGCGGATGAAAGGTCAGTCCATCATAGGGACGCCGGGCAGAAGCCGGCGCGGCTTCGGCAGCTTTCATGGCGGCGGCGAACGCCCCTTGTCCAGCTTGCAAAAGGCTTAAAAGGTCGCGAGGTTGGGTTGGGTCGGCAACCGACAAATCAACAACATCATCGCCAATTCGAACGCCAAGCACCGCAGCGCCATCCTTGTCAAAGGTTACAAATCTCATGGTTAGTCGGTTCCTTTAATTTTATAAAATCGCGTCAACTCACGCTCTTATTCTGGTTTTCCCAATAAGGCTGACGAAGCGTTGTTTTAAGAATTTTTCCGGCACCCGACAATGGTAACGGTTCATCTAGAAACGTCACACCGCGCGGGCATTTAAAACCTGCGATCAATGTATGGCAATGAGCAATCAAAGTAGCCTCATCAACAGCCTCACCATCGTAAAGCCGCACAATAGCATGCACATGTTCACCCCATTTTTCATCCGGCACGCCGATCACCGCAGCCTCCACAACGCAATCATGCTGGTACAGAGCGTTTTCGACCTCTGCCGAATATACATTTTCACCGCCGGTGATGATCATGTCCTTCATGCGGTCGACAATATAGACGTACCCGTTTTCATTCATATAACCGCCATCGCCGGAATGCATCCAACCGCCGCGCAAGGTTTCTTCGGTTAATTCTGGCAGGTTCCAATACCCCAACATGACATTTGGACCCCGAACACATATCTCGCCAACGACACCTGGCGCGACTTCATTGTCGTCTTCATCGAAGATACGTACGTCAACACCCACGGCGGCGCGACCCGCAGATTTGAACAAACCCGCGTTCGGCCCGTCAAGCACATGGGAGTCAGGTCCGTTAAGCGTGGACAGTGGCGCACATTCGGTTTGCCCATATGCATGTGTGAATTTGACATCGGGAATGACGTCCAAAGCGCGGCGGATCACAGATTCCGGCATGGGAGACGCGCCATAAATAACTGAAATCAAATGGGATAAATCGTGTTTTTCAACATCGGGGTGATTTACCAGCATGTTCATCATGGTCGGCACCAACAAGGTGTCGGTGACTTGGTGTTTTTCCAGGGCGGCCAAGCACCCTTCCGGCGTGAAACCGGGAATAAATATATGAGATCCCCCGATAATCGTTACGCCGAACACCGCCAGACCGTCTGCGATATGGAACATTGGCGCTGCATGTAGATACCGCATACCAGGGCGATAGGACCCCGATGCATGGATGTGGTAAGAATTGCTGACAAGGTTGCGATGACTCAACATCACGCCCTTGGACCGACCCGTCGTCCCGCCAGTGTAGAACAACCCGGCCAAATCCTCGTAACCGCGTTCGGCGTCGGGAACTGGCTCCTGCAATAAATCTTCATAGGCGTGCATTCCCTCTGGCGTGGCACCGTCACCCATATAGACGAAGTCCTGCACCGTTTCGAGATTTCCGTCGAGCGCCTTCACCGCCTCCAAAAAATTGTCATCAACGAACAAAATTTTCGATCCGGAATCATTTAGCCAATAGGTGATTTCAGGCGGCGCCAGACGGATGTTAATGGGCACGAACACGCCGCCCGCCCAAGGCACAGCGAAAAAATATTCAAAGTAACGATCACTATTTAATGACAAAACCGCCACTCTATCGCCATCGACGACACCCAAACGGCGCAACCCGCCCGCCAATTGCGCAATCCTGTTCGCGCTTTCGCGCCACGTTCGCGCGCGATCACCATCTTGAGTCGCGAGTTCATCCCCGTGAATTTGGACGTTGCGCTTTAAACCCTGGGTCAGATACATATCGCTCGCCTTTACGTCGATTGCGGGTTGAGCCGGGCGGCTTCCGCCATGACTTTCACCGCTTCATCCTGGGTTGCACGCACCGTTAATCCTGTCACACCACTATCTTCCCAAGCCTTATAGCGTTCCTTAAGCCGCGCCTTAGGTCCAACCAGCGACCGGGAATCGATCCATTCATCCGGTACGGCGGCAGCGGCTTCATCCTTACGTCCCGCCAGATACAATTCCTGGATCCGTGCGGCAGCGTCACCGAACCCACGCCGGATCATCATATCTTTGTGAAAATTTTTGTCCTTGTGGCCCATCCCGCCAATGTACAACGCATCATGGGGTTTCAAACGATCCAACGCCGCCTTAACGTCATCGTCTATTTCCACGTGCACCGAAGTTTGGATCTCAAAATTATGGTAACCTTTATCAACGCCCGCCTTTTGCGCACGCGCAAACCCTTCTTCCAACCAGCCGCTATATTCCGGCAAACTACCTGGCACAAAGCCCAGCGGTAACCATCCATCGGCGATTTCGGCGGTTAGACGAACGGTCGCTTCATTGCCGGCGCCAATATAAATTGGAATATCCGGGTTCATATGGAGAATGGATTGCAATGGCTTGCCAACGCCAAGCGCGCCTTCGCCTTCAAACGGCAATGTGATTTGTTTGCCGTCATGGCTTACCGGGGCTTCGCGTCTGAAGACTTGGCGCATGATGGCGACATAATCTTTCAACCAATAATACGGGCGGCCCCAGGGTTCGCCGTACCAGCCTTCAACAATTTGTGGACCTGATACCCCAAGCCCGGCGATGAATCGCCCACCACCGGACATGGCGTCTATTGTACCCGCGCACATGGCCGCGTTGGCGGGCGTCCGCGCCGCCACCTGCATGATCGCGGTTCCCAGCTTTATCCTTGATGTCACGGCGGCCAAGTAGGCCAACGGCGTCACCGCATCGCTGCCATAGGCTTCCGCAGTCCAGACCGAATCATAGCCCAACCGCTCCGCAAGTTGCACACGCTCCACTGGCAGATCCATCTGCGCGCCAGAATACCCTATCGATAGACCAAGTTTCATTGCCGTGTCTCCCCATCCCATGTAACATTTTAGAACCGGCTAATTTTCTGCTCCGGATTCTCAGCCTCATTTGAGGATGAAACTCATGAAATTTCAAGAGTGCGCACATGATTAACAAACGCGTCGAAAACATGGCCGCCGCCCTTGAGGGCTTGGAAAGCGGTGCCACGATCATGGTCAGCGGTTTTCAGGGCGTTGGTATGCCGAACGCGCTCTTGGATGCGCTGTTGAGCACGGATGTTTCAAATTTAACGCTTATCGCCAACGGTATTGGAAAGCCTGGCACCCGCGTGTGCCAAATGATCCAGGAAGGCCGGGTTCGCAAGGTGATTTGCAGCGCCGCCCGCAGCAAGGATCCCAGCCCGAAAGGGTTTAGCGCGCGCCTGGCAGCCGGCGAAATTGAATTGGAACTGGTCTCACAGGGCACGTTCGCGGAACGCATGCGCGCTGCTGGTGCCGGGTTCCCAGGCTATTATTCCCCCGTCAGCGTCGGCACGACGCTGGCGGACGGCAAAGAAATACGCGCTTTTGACGGACGGGATTATGTGTTGGAAAAAGCGCTGAAAGCCGACTTCGCGCTGTTACGCGCGGACACAGCGGATCGTTGGGGAAATTTGCGTTTTACGGGCACCCAGTCAAACTTCGGCCCGGTCATGTGTTGCGCTGGAACCACCACGGTCGTGGAGGTAGAGACATTTCTGGGCGACAGCATGATCCCAGCTCAGGATGTTCATACACCGGGCATATTCGTCCAACGTGTGATCGAAACAGAGGACATGAGATAAGCCATGTAAGATCAGGCTAAAACGAATACACTTTAATGCTACGTAATTAACATATATGGCAGCGCATAGACCATGGCGTAACGGCGGAATTTGCAGCGAAAGCTGTCGCCACCGATCCAACCGACGACGACACCGTGTTTTCCATCACCCGCGACCGCCAAGTAATTGGCATAGAAAACTCCGGGTGTCCTGCTACGAATTTCGATTGCCCTCGGGCGCGCACCACGTTTGACCCACCGAACGGCGGCACCAGGGCTTTACCATGCGTCCCAGTGGACAATTTCATCCAGCGGACGACGCTTCGCCAGTTTAAAGCTAGTCCCTATCGTGTAGGCGACCGGCATGAGCCCTGCTTGAACGATATTTTGAGGTATACCCAATAAAGAAGAGGCGTCGTCCGCGAATTTTAGATGCAGCGTTGTCAACACGGAGCCAAGGCCTCTGGCACGCAGAGCAAGCTGGAAACTCCACATCGCGGGATAAATTGATCCCATAAGCCCGCCCCACGCGCGCGGCGGCGCATCGGCGGGAATGTGACCGGCGTCGATACAGGGAATAACATGTACCGGGACATGCTGGAGGTTTTCGGCAAGATAGCGGGCAGAGTCGAACACGCGGCTGTCCTGAGTGGCACCGCTTGCGGACGCCTCGTGATACGCATCGTCCAAATATGTGCCAACGCCTTTACGATATAATTCCGCAAGCGCCGCGCGCTTTGCAGCGTCCGTAACCACAACCCAACGCCAACCTTGACGGTTTGAGCCTGTGGGAGCTTGAAGCGCCAGCTCTAGGCAATCGGTAATGATTTGCCTCGGCACCGGTTTTTCCAAATCCAGGCGTTTGCGCACCGCCCGCGTCGTGGAAAGCAGCGCGTCAGTAACAGTTAGATCAAAAACGCTCATCAATCTCACCCTCTATTTACCAGTAAAATTCGCCGATCGCTTTTCCCGAAAGGCAGTGACGCCTTCTTCATAATCCGAACTTTGTCCCGCTTGCTTCTGCAAATCGGCTTCAAGTTGAAGTTGATCAGCGTAATTGTTTTCCAGGCCATCCCAATACATGCGCCGGATCAGGCCGAGCGAGGATGGCCCCCCGGCGAGACGTTGAGCCATCGCCATGGCATCGTCAGCAAGCGCGTCGTCATCGGAAACGCGGTTGACCAGTCCCCATTCCTTGGCGGTGTCGGCGGGCAGTTTTTCGGCAAGCATCGAAAGCTCCATGGCGCGGGCGATTCCGATCAGTCGCGGTAAAATCCACGAAGAGCCGCAATCCGGGACCAGGCCAATTCGCGCGAAAGCCTGTAGGAAATATGCGGGCCGCGCCATCAACTTAATGTCGGCGGAAAGCGCCAGGCTCATGCCAGCGCCTGCGGCGACGCCATTGATCGCCGATACTGTTGGAATTTTCAACGACCGAAGCCGTTGAAAGGTCGGATTGTACCAAGCCTCCAGGTCGGAAGGAATATCACCGCGCGCCTCGGCGTCTCGGTCTCGCGGTGGCCTGTCGGGGTCGTTGAGATTCGCACCGGAGCAGAACGCGCGCCCCGTCCCGGTGATGAGGAGGCAGCGCGCGTCACTGGCTTCAATTTCGTCCAACGCCGCCGCCATATCTTGTTTCAGCTTAAAACCGAAGGCGTTCAATGACCCGGGATGGTTCAATGTCATTGTTGCGACGCCATCCGTTAATTCGAGCAACACTCTACCGTTCTTCATGGGTGGGAAATCCGATTGAATAGTTTAAGGATGATGCCGACAACATAGTGGCTAACGTTACCATATGCTAGAATGAACCCAATAAACCTATGTGTCAGAGGGGATGAAATGTCAAAATTTGCAGGAAAAATCGCGATGGTGACAGGTGCCGGGTCCGGAATAGGCCGTGCGATGGCTGAAGTCTTGGCGCGCGGCGACGCCACGGTTATGTGCGCCGATATCAATGAACAAAGCGCCCATGCCACGGCGACACGGCTGGAAGAAATGGGCGCGCATGCGGACGCAATGGGATTGGACGTCACGGACTCCGATGCGGTTAAAGCAGGCCTTGAGCATACGGTCGCGACGATGGGAGGTCTGGACGTCCTCATGAACAACGCGGGGATTGGTTCGAAGAACACCTGGAATGACACCATCAGCGTTAATCTGAGTGGTGTCTTCTACGGCCTCAAGCATGCTTGTCCGATTATGGCGGATGGGGGCGGCGGGGCTATAGTTAACACCGCGTCCATTGCGGGTCTGAACGGCCTGGTGCGTCCAGCGGACTACCAAGATGACCCGCAAACGTTGGAAGGGGTCAACGCTTACGTCGCCGCCAAACATGGCGTCGTCGGCATGACGCGTCAATTCGCCATCGCCTTTGGGAAGTCCGGGGTGCGGGTGAACGCTGTTTGCCCTGGCTATATCGTCACGCCTATGACGGCGCGGACCCGTGCAGCGGAAGGCGGCACACAATTCCTGGAAGCGCTGCACCCCATTGGACGATTAGGCGAACCGAGTGAAGTCGCCGCCGTCGCCGCTTTCCTTGCGAGTTCCGACGCCTCGTTTGTGACCGGTACGGCAGTTCCTGTGGACGGTGGATATTCGGCCCGTTAACCCTCAAATAACTGTAATTTATCCCTCATCGCCTCAGTGCCACTGGGACGCGTGCTTGGCGTTTCTCCAACCAGCTTCATGGGCGGCTATATAGGCATTTTCAGCTTCCTCGAAGGTACAGGTCCGCCGCCCCCGTCATCACAGCGTTCCGAACGTCTATATCCACCGGATAAGGCGTGCGGAATGCGTCACTGAAGGTCTTCCAGTTTGCCCGTTGCAGCGGTCGTTGTCGCAGGCGGTGGCGCTTCACGCACCCGCATCAAGGCTAGCATGTCAGGATGGACGTTGTCGTTCATAGCGTAGACCCATCAATAATTCCCCCCGTAAGATAACGGGCATTGTCATTCGTTAAATGTTGTCATCGCTTGGACCGTCGCCAGCCCGTTGCGACGGCTTCATCCTCGGAACAGAACCAACGCTCGCCTCTTGCCTCGTTGATTTTGGTGCGGCTGTAGTACGATCCACCGGGCATATGGTAGATACGTATGCCGCCCTTACCGATATTGCCCTTAATTGGACATTCACGGTTGTCGTTCGCCGCCTCGGAGGCGAGCCGCTTCCCGCGTCGCCATTCCCAAGGCGGGACAAACAAACCACGCCATAGGCCTTTGCCAGCCTCTCTAGCAGCGTCTTCCGCTCCGACGTAATCCTTGGAGTACTTTCGGTAGGCCAACGCCCAGCCTTCCATGACCATCGCCGAGCCGACGTCCGGCCCTCGTGACCCACCGACCTTGCACACGGCGACAACACGCCCATAACGGTCCTTATCACGCTCCACGCACGTCACCCATGTCCGTCCAATGATATTGGCCAGCGCCCACGTCGCTTCCTGACCGCAATGCCACTGTTTGCCATCCGCTTCGCAGACTTGGCTGGCTTCTGGGGCATCCATGCCGTGCAGACGAATGCGCTGCCCGGCAATGTCGATTGTGTCGCCGTCGATGATGCGGGGCTTGCCCGAGACGTCGGCCACTGCCGGAATGGCCCACACGAAGAAGATGGACAGAACGATGATCAACGTCTTAGCCGCAACCGACGTCGCGTTCGCTGATCTAAATCCGGTGTCGGGTCGTCTCAGCACTAGCATTCAAACACCACCTACCAACAACGCTTCCAACGACGAACCGGTATTGCCCAAATTTATGAGAGGTTTGTAATCAGGCTCGCTATGCCAAGCTTGAGCCGCTTCGCTGGTAGGGAATTCGAGCACTACGGCGATTGTTGGAGTGCTGCGTTTACCTTCAACGCGGACTGCATCCGAGCTTCGAGAAATTAATTTACCGCCGCGCTTCGCAAGTATTGGTTTTACTCTCTCGCCATATTCTTCGCCCCACAATGTGTCGGTAATCTCGATCTCAAACATCAAATACGCCGCCATGGCTTGCCTCATTTTGGTAATGATTGCTCGAGCAACCATACAAGGTATCGCCCCGTGGTGACGGCAGGGATGCGACCGGCCAAAGTCATATCCCCACTGGTTCGAAGCAGACTGTGAGTTCTGCTGACACCTGGCGTTTGTCCCCACGCAATCGATTTGCACGCCGCACGTGATTTTGTACCTTTTGATAATCAAATCCCATGACGTGAGTGCGACGTTGAATAATTCAACTTACCGAGCACTAAATATATGACCTATTCGTAAGTCGCCGAAACCTCTCCAAAAGGCCCAAAATCAGCAAGATAAATTTGGTTCGGTTTTGGGGCCACCATACCAGTGAGTGTGCCTGTACTGATCATCTGACCCGCTTTCATACCGATACCGCTGCGCGACAATTCGTTGACGAGCCACGTCAGTGGGACCATGGGGTGTTCCAGGGCGGCAGCTGCTGTACCTCGCCGAAGGAGATTGCCATTGCAAAAAAGCTTTACCTCTCGGACAGCGATATCAAGGTTCCGCCAGTTCTCAATTGCTGGGCCGTAAATGATTGTGCTGGCCCCGGCTCCATCTGCAAGAATTGCTGAAAGCGGTGGAAAATTCTCATCATGTATAAATCGGCATTCTGCAAGCTCAAGGCCAGGGTGCAGCGATTCTACCGCTTCGGTTACCTCGTCAACCGTATAAGGCGTGGAGCGCGGCGGCAGATTGTCCCCAAGACGTGCTTGATATTCAATCTCAGGGATCGGACTACAAAGATCGGCATACACGACACATTGAGGTGAAGGCTTCACCATCGGGGCGAAAACGCGCCCGTAAATTGGGGTGTCAGTGCGCAATGCTTTTTGCATTTTCGAACTAATCGCTGCGATCTTCCAGCCAGCCACCTCCAATCCCAACTCTTCCTCAACCCTTTGGGCAACACGATAGGCGGCAGCTTTGCTGGGCGGCGTAAGCCGTGGGTCAAGACCGCTCTGTTGACGCCCTTCTCTGCGTAAATTCGCCAGCAACTGCGCGAGTTCTGTTTGTAGTGTTACGTTCAAGTTGGAGGCCCTGTATGTTCTCGAATAATATGGAAAGCATCGTCTCAATAAACATTTTTTCGTTTATTCACGCAAGCCATGCCGCCGCAGCACAATACATAAAGCTTGACGGCGCTCTGGGGAGAGATCGTCTTTTCTACTTCGCCAGTTACTAACCCAATGCCCTAACTCATAGTCGCTCTCTTCGTCGGTTTGAGGGACACGGCAATGGCTTTCCCGTTCCCAAAATTGCTTCAATGCGGCAAAGCCCTCCCCCCAGGTTGCGGTTAACGGGTCCCAATCGAACCCTAACGCCGACATGGAAGCCTTCCTCAAAACTCTTAAGGCTGAACTGATTTGGCGCAGCTTGCGGCAGACCCGGCGGCAGACGGAAGCAGCCTTGTTTAAATATATCAATGACCTCTACAACCCACAGCGCAGGCATTTGACGCTAGGCGGCAAAAGACCTCTCACGTTTGAAAGGATGGCGGCCTAAATGAGATAAATATCTGGCACTAAAGCGTAACAGATTCAAAAATACTCCCTTGGTAAAACAACCTGATCTGTCTCAAAGGCCGTAACCGCGTATCGGCCAGGCAATTGCCTGACTCAACGGTTTTGTCGTCGGATACCATAGCGTGCCTTTACTTTGACTGGGTGAAGTGGCAAAAAATATACAGCCTAAAAATTCTTAAACCTATTGATAGAAAGGCTGGGTACAAATTGGCAACGTCACGAGGGCGCTATCAGCTTAAGATTGTCGTCGTAATCGATCTCTCATTTACTGATGTAGAAAACAGTAAACTGCTTGGTCAGGACACTAACTCCCTTAAATCTCATCAAGACTTAGTGCGCCGTCACTTTCAATTAAACAACGCTAGACCTGTCGAATACTTTGAGTCTTTTAT